>JBDTOW010000031.1:0-12495 GCA_039933075.1 Verrucomicrobiota bacterium
CGAACGAAGGTCACGCCATCCACGTTTGGCATCATGAAGTCGGAAAGAATCTTGCGAAAATCATCGTGGATCGCCCGATTATCATCAATAACCAGGACACGGTGGTTCTTATCGTTGCTCAAATCCTTCATGTCCGTTCTCCTGCCTCTGACAAGGCAACTCCAGTGTAAAGGCAGCGCCTAGGCCCGGTCCGTCGCTGTAAACGGTTAACGAGCCGCCGATTTCCTTCGCCGCCAGCGCGCCGCTGTGCAACCCAAAGCCGTGGCCGTCTTTGCGGGTAGTAAAACCGTGACTGAATATGCGCGTCAGGTTTTCCGCGGGAATTCCAACCCCATTATCAATCACGGATATCCTGACCCGGCCATCACCGCTGGCCACTCGCACCGTTACCCGTTTGTCCGCGCGCCCGGAATCGGCGCAGGCGTGTTTGGCGTTGCGCACCATATTGACCAGGATTTGCAGGATTCTGTGTTTCTCAACATCCATGGGCGGCACGTCCTCAAACTCGCGTATGAATTCCACGCCGTGCCGACCCAAAGAATCAAGGTTCATACGCAAGCTGTCTTCCACCAGGTCCCGGATGTTGATGATTTCCTTGAGGCCGGAAACCTTCGCGTAGCTTTGCTGCATCGCCACAATCTCCTTGATGTGTTCGATGTTTTTCCGCAGTAAATTCAACTCCTTCAGGGTCGCCGCTTGATCGGCCAGAAGGTAAGCCGCGAGCTGGGCCAGGTAAGCCGGCAACTGTTTTCCCCGGGGGTCGCTGGTGATAAATGTCCCGAGGTCGTGCTCGTGTTCCCCGAACAAGGTCACGATTCTGGCGAGGCTGGAAACCTTGGACTTCTTCACACTGTCGATGAGCACGGTGGCCGAGACGTTGACGCTGTTAAGCACATTGCCGACGTTATGAAGCACGTTGCTGGCGACTTCGGCCATGCCGGCCTGGCGGGAAGTCTCCAATAACTGTTGATGTGTGGCTTCCAGTTCTGCTTCCGTTTTCTTCCGCTCGGTGATGTCGGCGCGGATGGAGACATACTGGTAAGGCTTTCCCTCGGCGTTGAGGAACGGAACGATGGTAGCGTCCACCCAGTAAATGGAGCCGTCCTTGGCGCGGTTGCGGATCTCGCCTTTCCACACGCGGCCGTGGGTGATGGTCGTCCACAACTCGCGGATGAAGTCCTCCGGGTGGTAGTCGGAGTTGAGGATTCGATGGTCCTGCCCCAGAAGTTCGTCGCGAGAGTATTTGGAAATGGCGCAGAACTTGTCGTTGGCGTAGGTGATCGTGCCTTGCGGATCGGTAATGGCCACGATGGCGTGCTCATCCAGGGCGGTCTTGAAGTCACCCACCTCTTTGAGGGATGCGTTGATTCGTTCCTCCGCCTGTTTGCGGTCAGTGATGTCCATCCAGATTCCGACCAATTCCGATGGCTGGCCGGCTGCGTCGCGGACGAGCCCTCTGTTATCGTCCACCCAACGGTGGCTGCCGTCTTTGTGTCGAAGTCGGTATTGGGTTTGGCTGGTGCCGCGCGCCAGCGTGTCACGAATGCTGGCTACCGCACGATCACGGTCCTCCGGATGAAGCTGGTTGAGCCACCAGTCATGACTCATCGCCTCCGGCACTTTGAATCCCAGCAACGTTGTGATGTTCTCGCTGACGAGATGGGGCGTGAGTTTCTCGGCGTCGAATTTCGACGCGTAGAGCACGGCGGGACTGTGGTCGAGCAACTGCCGCAGTTGCACGTGCGTCAGCCGTAGCGCCTCCACACTTCGCTTCCGTTCCATAGCATACCGGATAGCGCGCGGAAGAGCCCGCTCCCCCAAGTGCCCCTTCACCAGATAGTCCTGGGCGCCGGCCTGGACCGCTTTGACAGCGATCGCTGCGTCGCCTTGCTGTGACAATACGATGACGGGGATACTCGAAGCCGCTTCGCTCAATCGCGCAAACGTCTCCAATCCCTCGCTATCGGGTAATTTGAGATCGAGCAGCACGACATCGAAGGGCTGCTCCTTCAACCGTTTCAATGCTTCGGCCAGCCGCTCGACCTGGGTCACGACGAACCTGACTCCAGCGACGTGCGTCAGCTCTTCCCGCACGATCAGCGCATCGGTGGGGCTGTCCTCGACGAGCAAAACTCGAATTGTCCTATCGGCCATGATGTTTAGGCCGGTGGCAGCGTGACCACGGCGAACCAGAAACTTTCGATCGAGCGCACGACCTCGGCGAATGCGTCGAAGTCCACCGGCTTCACAATGTAGCAGTTGGCATGGTTCCCGTAGGCTTTCATGAGATCGGCCTCGGTCCTCGAAGTAGTGAGAATGACAACCGGGATTGCTTTCAAACTCGCATCGGCCTTGATCTCGGCCAGCACCTCATGGCCGTTCTTGCGAGGCATGTTCAGGTCGAGCAAAATCAGGTCCGGCCGCGGTGCCGCGGCGTGTCTGCCTTGGCGGCGCAAGAACTCCATCGCCTCCATGCCGTTGTCCACGACATGCAAATTATTGAGCAGCTTGGCATGTTCCAGCGCCTCCCGCGTCAGCATCACGTCGGTCGGGCTGTCCTCCGCGAGCAGGATTTCGATGGGTTTGGTTTTTGTTTGGTTGTTCATGGTCAGTTATTTTGTGCGGCCAGGGTAAAGCGAAACACTGAACCCTCGCCAGGTTGCGACTCGACCCACAAGCGTCCACCGTGGCGCTCGACAATTTTCTTGCAAATCGCCAGGCCGATGCCGGTGCCCTGGTATTCCTTTCGCGTGTGCAGGCGCTGAAACACTTCGAAGATGCGCTCGAAATACTGCGTTTCGATGCCGATGCCGTTATCGGTCACAGAAAACAACCACTCTTCGTTGTGGCTTTCAGCGCCGACATGGACCGTCGGAGGTCGTTCGCCGCGAAACTTGAGCGCGTTGCCGATGAGATTCTGGAACACCTGGGCCAGTTGAGTCGGGTCCGCCTCCACCACCGGCAGGGAACCATGGGTCACGATGGCACCGCTCTCGGTGATCGCCACCGCGAGATTCGCGAGCACGTCGGTCAGCACTACGGCACAATCTGTCTGCACCATTGGCTTTGCCTGGCTTGCCACCCGCGAATAGGCCAGCAGGTCGTTGATAAGTGTCTCCATACGCTTAACGCCGGCTACGGAGTGCGCGATGAACTCGTCGGCCCGCGCATCGAGCTGGCCAGCGTATCGCCTCTGAAGCAATTGGACACAACTGGCGACGGCCCGAAGAGGCTCTTGGAGATCATGCGACGCCACGTAGCCAAACTTTGCCAACTCGGCGTTGGAACGGGCCAGCTCGGCGATTCTCTCCCCGGCCAGTTTTTCCAGGCGCCTGCGCTCGGTGATGTCACGAATGTTGCACTGGATGAGCCGCCGGTGTTCGGCGTCATAGGCGTTGCTGATAAACTCCGCTTCGACCCGTCCCCCGTCCTTTCTTTCCAGGGACAAGCTTTCATAGCGAACGCTGTCTTTTACCTGCAGTTCGGCGAAAATCGTCTTGCTGGCTTCGATGCCTTTGAAGGGGCCGACTTCCCAGAGTTTCTTTCCCAGGAACTCCTCCAGCGAATAGCCCAGCAACACCCGCATGAACGGATTGGCGTCGACCACCTGGCCGGATTCCGCATCGAGAATCAGGATGCCATCCTGCGCGGTTTCGAAGAGCCGCCGATAACGGGACTCGGAAAGTCGCAGCGCCTCTTCAGCCTGTTTGCGCTCGGTGATGTCACGAATGTTGCACTGGATGAGCCGCCGGTGTTCGGCGTCATAGGCGTTGCTGATAAACTCCGCTTCGACCCGTCCCCCGTCCTTTCTTTCCAGGGACAAGCTTTCATAGCGAACGCTGTCTTTTACCTGCAGTTCGGCGAAAATCGTCTTGCTGGCTTCGATGCCTTTGAAGGGGCCGACTTCCCAGAGTTTCTTTCCCAGGAACTCCTCCAGCGAATAGCCCAGCAACACCCGCATGAATGGATTGGCGTCGACTACCTGGCCGGTTTCCGCGTCGAGAATCAGAATCCCGTCCTGGGCTGTCTCGAAGAGACGCCGATAACGAGACTCTG
Source organism: Verrucomicrobiota bacterium (assembly GCA_039933075.1). Classification (GTDB taxonomy): domain Bacteria; phylum Verrucomicrobiota; class Verrucomicrobiia; order Limisphaerales; family JACPZS01; genus JBDTOW01. Next base: position 4,057 of record JBDTOW010000031.1, read on the forward strand.
AGAGTCGCAGCGCCTCTTCAGCCTGTTTGCGCTCGGTGATATCGCGCGCGATTTTTGAAACGCCAATAATCTGGCCCTGGCGGTTTTTGATGGGAACGATGCTCACCCAGACGGCAATGGCAGTTCCATCTTTCTTTATCCGGACAGTTTCGAATTCATTGATCCCTTCCCCGCCGCGTGCAACGCGGGCAAGAATTTGCTGCTCTTCGTAGGCGCGATCAGGAGGGACCAGCATCAGTGCTGATTTACCGATGATCTCGGGCGCGGAGTATCCGAACATTCTTTCCGCACCTGGACTCCAACTGGTGATTACGCCCTCCGGCGTCTTGCTGATAACCGCATCGTCAGAGGACTCGATAATTGCAGCAATTCGAGCGTCGGCGTCCGGCGCAAGCGGCTTGAGCACTCCTTCTTGCGGCGGAGTCGAATGAGCTTTCATGCCGCAGTTATCTCCTCAGCGCCGGGCCGCTTCCGAAACACAACGAGCGGCACGGGCAAAACTTGGGCGCACACGCATTGCCAGCGCAATGAAGGCTGGAAGCGAACGACGGCGCGCGGAAGCCTGTGCATCCACGCCCCACGCCCCCCCCCACGCCCCCCTCCGCCACATTTGATTTCATTTTTGCATTTTCTTTCTTTTGTTTGATTTCGTGAACGGACACCGCTTCAAGTCGTCAATGCCAGGAGGGAGAAGATCGTTGACGCGAAAGCCACCACCGTAACTACGTCCGGATCCATCCGCGTAAAGAATCCGCCTCAAGGATGAAACTGGCCAATACCTTGTCTGCATCGCGCCCATAGCCGCCAGCTATGGAGCTGTTCTGGTCGATCTTCTTCGGCCGCGTCGAGGATCGAAGCAGCCTGCGATCAGTCCTCCACATAGATGGGCTCTTTGATGCCGCTGATGGCGGCAAAATTTCTCAGCTTTTGCAACAGCAGCGGCGAGATTTTGTTTCCGGCCGTCACGATCATCATGCCTTCGGACGTTTCGATATTGGAGATGAGGATATGGCCAGCTTGCAATTCTTTGAAACCGATTGAGCGCCCGGACGATTTGGCCGAGGTGGCTTGCGGCAGGTAGACATCGAAACAGGCAAAAGCTGCGTCCAGGACGCGCGGATCGTACTGGCCCGGGCGATTTTGCATCAGACTCAACGCGATGGCCTTGGAAGTTTCCTTGGTCTCAAGCTCCAGCAGATCCGAGAGCACCTTGAGGATGCGCGAGCCAACCGGAATGTCTTCCCCGGCGATCGAATCGACGGGAAAACCTGAGCCATCATAATTCTTGTTTTGGTAAAGAACGATTTTACCCACGGTATCCAGGCGCGGAATATTCGACAACAGTTCCGCCCCAATGTTGGGGACCCGGGTCAACATGTCTTTTTCCTGTCCGCTCAGCCCGTGGCCGGCCCGTGCTTTCTGAATGACTCCGGGTGGAATGGTGACAAAGCCGATTTGTGAGAGCATGGCCGCGACTTCGAATTCCCACGTTTGATTGATCTTGAGGGATTTTACGAAGGTGCGCGTGTAATCCCGCAAGAGTTCGGCGCGTCCGAAGGTTTGAGGGTCAATCATCGAAAGAATGTCCGTGAGAACCTTGATGCTGCCGCTGAGAGTTTTCTCGAGCAAATCGCGTTCGGACGTCACCAGCCGGTACTGCTTGATGCCAGCCTCCAACGCCAAAGCCAGCATTTGCGGCGGGCAAGGCTTCGTCAGGAACTGAAAGACATGGCCTTTATTGACAGCCTCCACTGCGGTCTGTTGATCGGCATTTCCCGTGAGCATGATCCGCACGGCATCGGGAGCCTTTTCCTTGACCTTCAAAAGAAACTGAATGCCATTCATGCCTGGCATCTGCATGTCGGCGACGACGACCGCGTAGGGGCCCTGGGTTTCCATTGCCGCCAAGGCCTGTTCACCTCCGGGTGCAGCATCGAGCGTGAACTGCTTTCTTAAGTTTCGCTGATATGCCGCCAGGATGTTTGCGTCGTCATCAACAAATAATATTTTCTCGCTCATGGTAGTTTAACTTTTAAGATCAGGCCGTGCTTTCGCGGAGAGTCGTTCGCCAAACGTCCGGGCGATCGGACAGGCCAAGTTCGCCCAGGTAATTAGCGTCGAAACCGGCGCTTATTCCAGTGCCGGACATCTGTGATTCATGGACTAGAACGTCGGCCGCATGCACTGCGGTTAAGGGACTGAAAGTTTTGTGGATGGTTTTGCCGGGGTTATGGTGTAAGGCAATCGCTTCAACCACCGGCACCGGCAATCCCCACAACCCGAGCAGATAACCGCCCACATCCGCATGAGTGGCGCCGAAAACATCGAGTTCAGCCATCACGACTTCCCGCTTATTTTCCCGCGCCAGCCGGAATACTTCGTTGTACTGCTCGGCGAAGTTGGAAGCTAAAACGAGTTTTCCCGTATCGTGCAGCATCCCGGCAATGAAGGCCTCGTCGACCATCTTGCGTTCGGCATTTTCCGCGAGTGCTATCAGTTTCGCGGCAGCCGCAGTGTTCAAGCTGTGATCCCACAACGATTCGAAAGAAAATCCTCCAATTTTAATCTGTTCAAATTGCGAAAAGGCATTGATCGAAAGAACCAGCGCTTTAATTGTGTCCAGCCCGAGGTAAGCCACCGCTTCCTCCGTGCTGCCAATCTGCCGGCGCAAGCCAAAGAAGGCGGAGTTGACCAGCTTCAGTATCTTGGCGGTCATGCCAATGTCCTTGGCGATAATCGCCGCAATTTCCTCCAAAGTGGTTTCGGGTTGCTGCAGTTTCTCGACCACTTCGATGTAAAGTGAAGGCAAGCTGGGAAGTCTATCCATCCGCGATGTCAGTTTCTTGAGTGTTTCGTTTTGCAGCGCGGCATCCAGCGCCGAGGCGCGGCCAACCGTAGCTTTCAAGGCGTCCGCGTCGCACGGCTTGGAAAGGAATTGATGCGTCGAGCCGACACATTTCATGATCAAGTCCTGGTCCGCGTGACCCGAAAGGATCAGGCGCACCGTGGCAGGATAACGCATCATCACCTCGTTCAACAGTTGCGCTCCGTTCATGCCGGGCATCCGCATATCTGAAACCACGACGTCGAAGCCGGCCTGCCCCATCCGCTCCAATGCTTTGGAGCCGCTATCAACAAATTCCATTTCCCATTCGTTGCGCATAGTGCGCAGCATCCTCTGGAGGCCTTGCAGCACGAGGGATTCGTCGTCAACAAATATGATCCGCTTTTTCGTGTTCACGGAACGACGACCTCTCTGATGTCGATGATCGAGAGCCGATGCTTTTGATTCTCGTTCATTTTGATCGTGCCCCAAAATGTATCTGGTCGGAGTATCGATTGCCCTCGCTTGTAAAACTCGTCTGGCCAGAATCGGGAAGCGGGAGTAATCGGGCTGACTAAGGGTCTTGTATTGCCCTGGGGAAGAAAGAAGAGTGACTTGAAAGTCATCCTTCAACTATCGACTTCCCCGCAGTGAAACTGTACCGTACCAAAACCTCTCCAACGCCGGCACGTCTCCCATCAGAACAGGCGGGAGACTTTGCTCGTGACAGGGGAAAGGGACTGTCGTTCGGGCGGCTTTACAGGCGCATTGGATGGTCAGATTTCGCGGTTAACTTTGGCGCCGGCCGATTCGTTGATGGGGAGAAGGATGATAAATGTCGTTCCCCGACCGATCTCGGTTTCAAAAGTAATGGTCCCGCCGTGTTTGTCGACAACGACCGAATGAGCAATGGCCAGGCCCTGTCCGGTCCCTTTGCCTACGGCCTTGGTGGTAAAAAATGGATCGAAAATCCTGGTCCTGATCTTTTCGGGGATTCCGGGCCCTGTGTCGGCAATACGGATTTCCAGCCAGTCGCCACTCTGGCGCGTGCTGATCGTGATGGTGCCCTTGGTTCCGCTGCCAGCCGGGAGAGTGTCCGCAATCGCATGGGCCGCGTTAACAATCAAGTTCAAGATCACCTGGTTGAACTCGCCGGGCAGACAGCGCACGAGCGGAAGGTCCGGCGCAAGGTGGGTGACCAACTCCGCCACATATTTCCATTCGTTGTGAGAAACCGTGAGAGTGCTTTCAATCGCCTTGTTAATGCCGATGGGTGTCTTTTCTGAAACTCCTGGATGCGAAAACTCCTTCATCGCGCGCACAATTCTCGCCACGCGGTCGACTCCTTCCATCGTTTGTTCGATGGACTTGGGAATTTCCGTCAATAAGTATTCGGTGTCTGCCGCGCGGGCCGCGGCTTCCAATTCGCGCAAGACTTCTCGCGCCGCCGGATTATCGCTCGCCGCTTGGAACACCTCCTTCTGTCGGATCAGAAGCTGTTTTATGTCGCGGAACGCATCGGCGAGAAAGCGCACATTGTCACCTATATATTGTGTCGGTGTATTGATTTCATGAGCAATGCCGGCGGCCAACTGACCGATCGATTCGAGCTTTTGTGCGTGGCGGAGTTGGATCTCCATCGAATCGCGCTGCTTTTCGGCAGCCTGACGCCAAACAATGTCTCCTTGCAGCTTTTCGTTGGCCCGCGTCAACTCGAGTGTTCGCTCGCCCACCAATTCCTCCAGCCCGTCCATGCGCAATTTCGCCAGTTGGACAAGCCGCCACTTTTCCGTCAAGGCATTTGCCAGTTGCAGAACTTCAATATTGTCGAACGGTTTCTTCAGGATGACCAGACGATCCGATTGACCAATCCTGGCAATCATGTCGTCCCACGAATAATCCGAGTAGGCCGTGCAGATCACCACTTGTAATTCGGGATCGATTTCCCAAATCTTCGCGGTCGTCTCGATTCCATCCCAGCCGGGCGGCATGCGAACATCGATGAAAGCCATCGCGTAAGGGCGGCTCAATTTCGCGCTCTCCTGGACGCGGGCCAGTCCCTCCTGGCCTTGGAACGCGGAGTCGATCTCGAAACCGTGGCTTCCGAGAGAGTCTGTTTGGTCGCCAAACAAGGCTGTCTCTGTCGCGTCCAACGCTCCTCGGTTCGCCATCTCCGGCTTCAGGATCTTGCGAAAATCGTCGTGAATTGAATGATTGTCATCGATGATCAAGAGGCGGCGATTTTTATTATTGTTCATGTTGATCATGTCCCGAGTGTATCTTTGCCGGCGCATCGGGTTGCCCGCCGGCTGAGGCGACAACTATTCGGAGTGCCTGGTGCTGGACAACGCGTTGACTCCCGGCAATGTCCCGGAATCCAGGCAACGGCGCACGGTTGCCCCCAGACTTTGCGGATTGTATGGTTTGGGAAGGAAATTCAGCCCCGCCTGCAAGCCGGTATGTTTGCCAAGGAGATTTGCGCTGTGGCCGCTGGTGTAAATGATTTTGAGGCCGGGCTTGTCGGCCTGCAATTGAGCGGCCAATTCCTGACCGTTCAAGCCGCCCGGCATGACCATATCCGTTAATAACAGGTCAACTGTCGACGCCTGCTGTTTCCAAACCTCAAGCGCCTCCGCGCCCGCTCCGGCTTCGAGCACTCGATACCCATACTGCTCAAGGACCAATCGGCCCAACTCTCGGAGTGCAGGTTCATCTTCAACGAAGAGAATGGTTTCATGGCAGACCTGCGCTGTCCGTGGTGACGAAGCCTCGGGCAGATTTTTCTTTACACTGTCGCTGCCAGGCAAAAAAACTTTAAAAGCAGTGCCCTTGCCCACGGCGCTTTCAACTTCAATCCAGCCTTGATGCAATTGCACCATGCCGTACACGGTGGCCAGGCCCAGTCCGGTGCCCTTCCCCACATCCTTGGTCGTAAAAAATGGCTCGAAAATGCGGAGCAGAATTTCCGGTGCAATGCCGCATCCCGTGTCCGTCATCGAGAGGCAGACAAACTGTCCTGTCCGAGCGTCAGCATTGCGGCGCACGTGGTCCTGATTCACTTCAACGGCTGCGGCGCGGATGGTCAATTGCCCGCCGTGGGCCATGGCGTCTCGGGCATTGAGGGCAAAATTGAGAATAATCTGTTCGAGCATCGCTTCATCGGCATTTATCGAAAGGCTCGGCTGATCGCATTGGATTTGCAGTGTAATCTCTTCTCCCAACACGCGCTCGAGCATCTTGATCAAACGGTTAATCACCTCATTCAAATTCAAATCGCGCCGCTGCAGGATGCCCTTGCGGGCGTAGGCCAGAAGTTGACGGGTCAGCTCCGCCGCGCGTTCCGCCGCCGTGGCTATTTGCTTCACTGACCGAAGCAGCTTCGGCGTGAGGTCTTTCGCGTCGAGCATAAGTTGGGTATGACAGCAAATAACGGTGAGGAGATTGTTGAAGTCATGGGCTACTCCGCCCGCGAGTTGTCCGATGGCCTCCATCTTCTGTGATTCGTAAAGTTTTTCAGTGGTCGCTTTCAACTCCCGCGTCCGATCCGCCACCAGACTCTCCAGTTCGTCCATTTTGCATTTGGATTGCTGAAGCAACTTCCATTTCTCGGTCAAGGCGTTGGCGAGTTGCTGCACTTCGATGTTGTCGAAAGGCTTCTTGAGGATGACCAGCCGGTCGGAGTTGCCAAGCTGTTCCAGCATCTTCTCCAAGGAATAATCCGAGTAGGCAGTACAAATGACGACTTGAAGATCGGGATCATGTTGCCAGATTTTGCCGGTCGTTTCAATGCCATCCCAGCCAGGGGGCATGCGTACATCCACGAATGCCATCATGTAAGGCCTCCCTTCCTCCAGGGCACGGCAGACCATTGCCAAGCCCTCCTTCCCTTGAAACGCCGAGTCGATTTCAAAGACGGGTCGTTCCGGGGGCTCAAAAGGTGGGCGAAACAAGGTGGATTCGAGTAAGCGCAATTTTGAGGATGAGCTGAGCCCTGGCCCGAAGATTTTACGAAAATCCTGGTGAATCGCCTGGTTGTCGTCGATTATCAAAATCCGTCGGCTAGAATTGTTTTTTGTTTCAGACATAATTGTTTCTCTCCCGTTCGAGGGGCAACTCCAGAACGAACATTGCGCCTTTCCCTGCTCCCTCGCTGTGCACGTTGAGTGCGCCTCCCAATTCCTTGGCCGCCAGCGCGCCGCTGTGCAAACCAAAACCATGACCGTCCGTGCGTGTCGTAAAACCGTGACTAAAGATGCGCGTGAGATTCTCCGCAGGAATGCCGATGCCGTTGTCGATGATCGCGATGTGGACACGGCCGTCTCCGTTTGTCACACGCACTGTCAACTGTTTGTCGGGCCGGCTCGCTTCATCGCAGGCTTGTTTGGCATTGCGGATAAGATTGACCAGGATTTGCACCACTTTCTGCTTCTCGACGGTGATCGGGGGCACCGCCTCGAATTCACGGATGGCTTCAACATCATGCCGAACCAGCGCGCTGGCATTCATGCGCAATGCGTCCTCCACCAGGTCCGTGACCTGGACGGTCTCAGTGACGCCGGAAATTCTGGCGTAGCTTTGCTGCATCGCGACGATGTCCTTGATGTGCTCGATGTTCTTTTGCAACAGGGCAAGTTCTTCAAGCGCGGCGGACTGTTCGCCGGCGAGATGCTCTGCCAATTCAGCAAGATAGGCGGGCAATTGTTTGCCTCTCGGATCCTTGGTGATGAAGAACCCCAGGTCCGTCTCGTGCTGAGCCAGCAACGCGACGACTTTGGACAAATTGCCAGCCTTGGACTTCTTAAGATTGTCCGCCACACAGATGGATGAAACATTAACACTGTTGAGGACGTTGCCGACGTTGTGAAGGACACCTGTGGCGACTTCCGCCATCCCAGCCTGCCGTGAAGCCTCCAGTAAATCCTGGTGTGCTTTGTGCAGCTCCGCTTCCGCCCTCTTTCGCTCGGTAATGTCCTCCGAGATGCCGAGCAAATAGGCTGGCTTTCCCGCTTCTCCAAAGATGGGAATTTTTTTGTGCGAAGAATGCGGACTCCCATGTGACGCGTTTGGATAGCCTCTTCTTCGATTTCGACCAATTGGCCCTTTTCCAGAGTTTCGCGGTCTTTGGCAGTGAAGTAGTTCGCCTCCTCCTGCGGGAAAAAATCGTAGTCATTCTTGCCAAGCATTTCGTCGTTGGAATAGCCGAGCAATTCCTCCCCCGCCTTGTTCCACCGGACGAAACGGAGTTCCTTAGCCTCTTTGATGAAGACGATAATCGGCAGGATCTCGACCACGGAGTCCAGGAAGGCCCGTGTGTGCCTCAGCTCTTCTTCTTTTCGTTTGCGCTCAGTGACGTCTCGGAAGATGCCACGAATGGAGACAGGTTTGCCGTCGTGAAACTTGCAGTTACAAGTTCCTTCGACCGCGATATTGCACCCATCCTTGCCCAATAAGACGACCTCAAACCGGTCGAGTTTCTCTCCGGCCAGCACTCGCTGAAACAGAGCCTGAGCGGCGGGAAGGTGGGCCGGATGTACAAGCGTCTCAAAGGTAAGTCCGGCTACATCCTCTGCTTCATACTTCAAGGCATGAAGCCAGGCTCGGTTGACATAAGCGAG
>JBDTOW010000032.1:0-12421 GCA_039933075.1 Verrucomicrobiota bacterium
GGTCGATGGAGAAGACGTTGCGCGGCGCGACGGCCAACGCCGCGTTGCCTGTGGTCTTCATGCAGGGTGCTTGCGGCGACGTGACGCAAGTGGACAACCTCACGAAGTTTCAAAATCCCGGCGCCGCGGAATGGTGCGAGTTCGTTGGGGGGCGAGTGGGTGCTGAAGCATTCAAGACGCTGCTGCTCATCCGTCAGGGTGCGAGCAGTGACATCCCGGTCGACGCACGGCAAAAGGTCTGGAAAATCAAGCGACGTGTGCCTTCGCCGGAGAAGGTTGAGCGCGCGCTCGAACTTGTGCGGCAAGGGCCCGAGAAGGCGGGCGCGACGGAATGGACTTTCGCAAAGGAAATTCTGATGCTCGATGCCGTCATGCAGGTGCGGCCTGAGGTCGAAGTCGAAGTTCAGGCCGTGCAGGTCGGCCCGGCAGTGTTCGTGTCAAACCCGGCGGAGTATTTCGTGCAATACGGCCTCGAAATCAAGAACGGGAGCAAGTTTCCATTCACGTTCCCGGTGGAACTGGCCAACGGGATCGTCGGCTACGTGCCGACGGAGGAGGCGATGGGCCCGAACGGCGGCGGCTATGAAACACGCTTGAGTTCCTACAGCAACCTGGAAGTCTCCGCCGGCCGGCAATTCGCCAACACTGGAATCGAACTGGCAAATCAAATGACCCCTGGCAAAGTCCCTGTCCCGCCACCGGCCCCGCCATTCCGTGCGCCGTGGGCTTATGGCAATCTGCCGCCGGAGCTGAAGTGACAGATAAACACATAGGGCGTCGTGGGCTAATTTGTATGGCTGCTCCGCAGCGATTTGTGGCTGCTTTCAAAAGCAGGTTTGCCCTTTTGTCAAACTCAAGAAACCTTGCCTTTGTGCGTTTCAGTTTGTATAGAAGATATCGTTTGGAAAATACTTTGAAGCGTGCGCACCGCCGGGCCTTTACGTTGATCGAGCTCCTGGTTGTGATCGCGATCATCGCGATTCTGGCCAGTATGCTGTTGCCAGCCCTGGCCAGGGCAAAGGAAAAAGGCCTGCGGATTAAGTGCCTGAACAACATGCGCCAGGTCGGCCTGGGCCTGATGCTTTACGAGGACGACTTTCAGAGGTTGCCGATCACGGATAGCCAGGTTTCGGATTTCGCGGTTAATCCTCAGCCATCCTATCTGAAGTTGCTTCGCCCCTTCCTGAACACAGACAAAGTCTATGTTTGTCCGAGCGCGAAACGTTCCAAAAACCCCGGCGAAGTTCCTACCACAAACAGCCACACGTCCTATATGGGCAACGCGCTGACCATGGGGCGAAAACTGACAGCCGTTCCGAATCCTTCGGAAATTATTTTTGTCCAGGAAACGTTGTGGGATATCAACGTCTGCGCCTTGCGCCCTTGGAAACTCGACCTTGCGGCGGATAACAGCAAGTCGGGGTACACGTGGTGGCATGATAAACAGACCTATGGTTTTGAACTCTATAGTGTGATCCATTCGCGAGGCGGTAATCTCCTCTTCACGGACGGACACGCCCAATACCGAAAGGCTCCAAGCCTTCGAAGCCGCGAATTCGGTCTCACACCGGGCGACGATACCCAAGCAGCTCTTTCCACGAAAACGTATCGCGCGGAGTTTTGAGGATCGCAGACGACCTGGCAGTTCGTGAGTGCCGGCGTGGGTGGAGACGATGCATCCCATTCGTTGGCAATCGCGACCGACGGTTCGCTGTGGGCTTGGGGAGTCGGTTGCTGCGTACAACTGGGAAACGGTCTCAATCATGTTATCCAGTTTTCGCCGAATCAACTTGGCTCAAATCTAGCCTGGAAAACCGTCAGTGCCGGCCGAGCTTATACCCTTGCTCTAGCTCAGGACGGCTCGCTTTGGACGTGGGGTGATAACAGTGTGGGAGAGTTGGGGGGAATGGAACCAATCTATCCAGTCTGAAGCCGATTCCAATCGTCACGAACCAAGGGTACGAAACAGCCTCGAGAATGGTGGGCACGACAGGGGTCGAACCTGCACGGATTACTCCACAGGATCCTAAGTCCTGCGCGTCTGCCAATTCCGCCACGCGCCCACGTTTACCATAAGAGATTCACTCACGCCGACCCTCGCTGATTTTATCGAAGTTCACACTCAACGCCTCGCAGTTTCGGGCAAACGGACCTCGTCCGTCCAGAAAGAAACCGTTTAGCTCAGCTAAATTTCGGTCCCGCCTTCGTGTCGTTGCCCGCTTCCGCTGTGTCCGTGTTGGTTCCTTCCTCGGAAAATGCCGGTTGAGCCGCCGCGCCGCACTGGGTAAAGTCGGACCACTGATGATTCCTCACATAACCCATGAAGCATGAATTATGAATCACTCACCAAAAAAAACTCATTTAACTCGCCGTGACTTTCTTTTTTCCGCGGTGGGAGGAAGTTTATTGCTTCCATCCATCTCGAGCCTGGCGGCCAACGCGGCTTCGGCTAATGATAAGATCCAGCTTGGCGTCATTGGCATCGGCCCACGTTGCCGATATGTCCTGTCTGGAATGCTGAAAGCATCCGACATGCGCTGCGTGGCGATTGCGGATGTTCAAGCGTCGCGACGCAAGGCAGGAAAAGAATTAGTCGATGGGTATTATCAGGACAAAAACTGCAAGCTCTACCGCGACTTTCGTGAATTGCTCGACCGCAAGGATATCGATGCGGTGCTGATTGCCACGGGAGATCGCTGGCATGCGGCTGCCTCCATGCTGGCGGCTCGAGCGGGCAAGGATGTTTACAGTGAAAAACCTTGCGGGATCACTATCGATGCCTGCCAGCGCCTTGCCGCGACCATGAATCAAGAGAAACGCGTGTTCCAGGCGGGCACGCAACGCCGGAGTGTTCCCAACTTTCAAACGGCAGTCACTTTGGCTCGGAGTGGGAAGCTCGGAAAAATTCATACAATGCACGCCTCCATTTATGTGCCGGTCCTCGAGAACACCTGGTTGCCAGCCCAGCCTCAACCCAATCCCGAGGACTGCGATTGGAACATGTGGTTGGGACCAGCGCCGTGGCGGCCCTTTAATCAAAAGTACGTGGACGGGGGCTGGCGGCGGCAGTGGGATTTCGATTCGGGATGTGCCTTGCTGGATTGGGGGGCGCATACGGTCGATCTTTGCCAATGGGCCAATGATTCGGACGATACCATGCCGATTGAATACGAACCTTCCGAGGTAAACATTGTCTGTCGATACGCCAATGGAGTGAAGATGGTTCTGGATTTTCTCAAACAACCGTTTGGCGACCGTTCACCTGATTACCTCACCCGGCTGGGGACGTGCCCGGTGCGGTTTGTCGGCGAGGAAGGATGGGTTGAAACCGGGGACTCGGGAGAGATCGTAGTAGAGCCCAAAACCGTGAAGCTTCCCGAACAGGCGGAACGGGTTCAAGGTCTGGATGTCACGGCACACTCGCGCAACTTCTTTGATGCGATCCGAACCCGGGACAAAACTCGGGCGAACCCGGATGTCATGCGCCGATCCCATATTACTTGTCATGCCGCCGCGATCGCTTGGGTTCTTGGGCGAAAACTGAAATTGGATCCTGTCTCGGAAAACTTCATTGGCGATTCCGACGCCAACCTTCTCCGAACTCGTCCCTCGCGTGATTGGGCGGTTTAGTAGCCAAATAAACCCTCCACCTTGGCTGGAGAGATTCCCGAAGTTTGACAGCTCCAGGAGTCCAATAGAAAATCCGATGAAATCCCGCCTCGTCCTTTTCGCGCTGCTTTGGTGCGGTGGCTTGCTCCACGCCGCAGACAAACCTCGACCCAACATCCTCCTAATCTACGCCGACGACCTCGGCTATGGCGACGTGAGTTGCTATGGCGCCACGCGAATCCAGACACCGAACATCGACCGGCTCGCGCGTGAAGGGTTGCGCTTCACCGATGCGCACACCACGTCGTCCACCTGCACGCCGTCGCGTTACTCGATGCTCACCGGCGAATACGCCTGGCGCCGCCGCGGCACCGGCGTGCTCCCCGGCAACGCGCCGCTCCTCATTGAGCCGGGTCGCACCACGATGGCGTCGGTGTTGCAACGCGCGGGTTACCAGACCGGCGTCGTCGGCAAATGGCATCTCGGCCTCGGCACCACGAACCTGGATTGGAACAGCGACATCAAACCCGGCCCGCTCGAACTCGGCTTCAATTATTCCTTCCTCATGCCGGCGACGGGCGACCGCGTCCCGTGCGTTTACGTCGAGAACCATCGCGTCGTCGGTCTCGACCCGAAAGACCCCCTGAAAGTCAGCTTTGGCGAGTACATCGGCGAAGACCCGACCGGGAAGAAAAATCCTGAGCTGCTCAAGCTGCATCCCAGTCACGGCCACGACTTCACCATTGTGAACGGCGTCAGCCGCATCGGCTATTCGAGCGGTGGCCACTCCGCGCGCTGGTCGGACGAGGATATGGCCGACGTTTACGTGAAGAAAGCGACAGAGTTCATCGAGCAGCACAAGCGCGCGCCGTTTTTTCTCTACTTCTCCACGCACGACATCCATGTGCCGCGGCTGCCGCACGCGCGCTTCGCCGGCAAGAGTCCGATGGGCCCGCGCGGCGATGTGATTCTGGAGTTCGACTGGTGCGTCGGCGCACTGCTCGACGTGTTGGAGAAAAACGGACTCACGCACAACACGCTCGTCATCCTGTCCAGCGACAACGGCCCCGTGGTCGATGATGGCTACAAAGATGACGCGAAGGAAAAGCTCGGCGGCCATCGCCCGGCCGGGCCGTTGCGTGGCGGCAAATACAGCATCTTCGAAGGCGGCACGCGCGTGCCGTTCATCGCGCGCTGGCCGGACCGCGTGAAACCTGGCGTATCCGACGCGCTCCTCTGCCAGGTGGATTTCCCAGCGACCTTCGCTGCGCTCGGCGGTGGGAAGTTCGACGTGAAGACCGCATCCGACAGCCAGAACATGCTTCCCGCGCTGCTCGGCGATTCACGCACCGGTCGCACGACACTCGTCGAGCATTCCGGCGGATTGGCCATGCGGCAGGGCGCATGGAAGTTCATTCCCGAGCGTCCCGGTGCGGAACGTCTTCAGCTCACCGACACTGACACGGGCAACGCTTCTGACGGCCGACTCTACAATCTTACCACCGACCTTGGCGAAACCAACAACCTCGCCGCCGCGCATCCCGACAAAGTGAACGAACTCCAGGACTTGCTCGAAGCAGAGAAGGCCAAAGGAATGCCGCCCCGGTTGAGAGAGACCGAGCGGAAGGCGGTTACGACGGAGGAATGAAATCAAACGCATCATTCATGGCGTCGCGCCCGATATAACCACTCTCATTCCTTGCGGACGACGACGAGCCAGTCTTCTCCTGGTTCCGAGGGTGCGCGGCCCAGTTCGCGGCCGGCGCCGCCTGTCACAGAAGTCACATTACCCCGCTGAAGCGCGCCGCCAGTGCGTGGGTTGAACCATTGCACGGTGAAGCTCCCGCTTGTGCCGCTCAGGTCGAGTTCGCTCGTGCCGCCCTTGGGCAGATAGACGAGATAGACTTCGCCAGCTTTCGCCAGACAGAATTTGCTGTTGTCGTTCGCCTTGTTGCCGATAAGCGCGTTGGCGTTTTTCATTTCCCAGAAAGGAATCCGCTGCTCGCGGAAGAAATCCAAAGCGATACGGCAGTAGTCCCACGATTTGTCGCGGCTGCGCCAATCTTCGCACACGAGATCGTTCTGCGGGAGTTGATAGCCGAAGTAGTATTTTCGAGCAATCGTAGTGGAACTTCTCATTTCGCTCGACGAACGGCCACACGTTGTCGCCGTCGACACCCGCGTTGTAGGGAAGGAACGACAAGGAGTTCACGCCTTTGCTCGCGAGATAGTTCAACGCGCCGATGAGCGCCTTGCCTTTGCCGTTCTTCCAGGTGGGATCATTTGCTTGCCAATCCTTGAGGTGCGGCTGGTAGCGGTGCAGCGCCTTCTTCGGTTTCGCCTCGCCCGGACGTTGCATGTCGGTGCGACTCGGCAACGTGCGGTCAAAATCTTCATACGCGAGCAACGTCTCCGGCACGTCGGGGCCGGCCTTGAGGAAGAACTCTTTCGTGCCAGCGAACTGAAGATGATGCCGGCCGACATGTTTTCATACTGAGGGATGTTGATGGGTTCAATGATTCGCGGAATTCCCCGATTGTTTCAATTTTTGATCCTCGATATTACCTCTTGAAGTGCGTCTCGCCCACCAACACATCCGACAAAGAGGAAAAGGTGTTCAAGTTCACGTCGCGCGACGGCACGTTCAATTTTCGTCTTCCCGCCTACCTGACCAACTCGCGGCAAGATCCAAATTAAAGATCGCGTGACGGTGGCCAGCATCTTTTCGTAGAGTTTGAGCAATGCGCCTGTTACGAAACGTTGTTCAAAGCTAACCCGGCCACTCAACGCGTGAAACGATCTTCTCCAAAAGTCCGCTACGGCATCATCGCCGATGACCTGACCGGGGCGACGGACACTGCCACCGCTTTCGCCCAGTGCGGATTCACGGTCGCGGTGGCGCTGGAACCGCGCTGCCTTACTTCGCTCCGAGTCCGAGTCATTGCGCTCAGCACGGACAGCCGCCATGATTTGCCTGCGGCCGCGCGCCGCAAAGTCCGCCACGCCTTCTCTCAATTGGGCGCGGCCGGACTGTCGCTGTTTTACAAGAAAATGGATTCGACTGTACAAGGCAACATCGTGGCCGAAGTGGAAGCCCTCCGCGACGCGGGAGGATTCGCGACGGCGCTCGTCTGTCCCGCGAACCCGGCTCAGGGCCGGACGGTTCGCGGCGGTGTCCTGCGGGTCCGCGGCAGTGGCAGCGTGAATCTCCGCGAACATTTCCGCGCTCAAGGCCTGGCCGAGTCGGGCTCGGTCGAGTCACCGGTGACGGCCGCGAAAGTCAGGCGCGTCATCGGTCAGGGTTCTCGGTTCATCATTGCCGATGCGACAAGCCGGGGCGATTTGGCCTGCCTGGCCCGCGCTGCCTTGCAGTCAAAGCACCGCGTCCTGTTCGCGGGATCGGCCGGCCTGGCTGCGGGGCTCGCTAGTATTCTTGCCCCTCCAAAACGCCGTGGCGTGATGTCTTCGTCTCGTGTCCTGCCCACCGCGCTTCGTCCGGGTGCTGATGACAGCCGTCACAACACACTCGTCATGGCCGGATCGAAAAACCCGGTCACCGAACGGCAGCTTAAAAACCTCAGCAAGGGAGCGTACGCTGGCCCATTCGGTTTGAATCGCAACACGGGAAAGGACGTAACCCGCTCGCTCGCGTGTCAGCGCCACGCCGTCATTCGTGTGCCGGTGCATCGTCAACCGGACAGCGTGATCCTCCGTCACCTCCGCGCTCTCGCTCACTTGTTCCGCGAACGCCGCGTCGGTAGCCTCGTGTTGACCGGCGGCGACACCGCGCTGCTGATTTGTCGCTGGTTGCAGCCTCGGGCCATTGCCATCGGCGGCGAGATTGTTCCCGGCCTCGCGTGGGGCAGATTCATCGGAGGGCTGGCCGATGGTCTCACCGTCTGCACGAAGCCCGGAGGGTTCGGCAACGGCCAAAGCCTCGTGCGCGCCGTGGAGTTCCTGGTGACCCAATCGAAGTCACAGCGCGCGTCATGAATTCCCTTCCCACCATTGCCATCAGCATGGGCGACCCGGCTGGCATCGGGCCCGAGATCATCGTGAAGGCGCTGGCGGATGACGGCCTCCGCGCGCTGGCGAAGTGGATTGTGATTGGCGACCATGCCGGCCTTGCGCCCGTGGAAGCCCAGACGAATGTCCAGCTTGAGCACCTCGCGAATGTCACTCTGCAAACCCCCGGCACGCTTCTGTCGGCTCCCACTCCGGGCCAACTCAGCGCCGACTGTGGCCGCGCCGCGCTCGCCTGTGTCCGCCGCGCCGCCGAACTTTGCCTGAGCGGCCAAACGGATGCGATGGTCACCGCGCCGCTGAACAAGGAAGCCGTTACGCTCTCTGGCGCGCGGTTCACCGGCCACACCGAGTTTATCGCTGACCTGTGCGGCGTGAAGGAATCGCGCATGCTGCTGATCAACGACCGACTGCGCGTGCTGCACGTCAGCACGCATTGTTCGTTGCGCGAGGCGTGCGACCTCGACGCCGCGCGAGTGGCCGCTACGCTCCGCCTCGGACACGAGGCGCTCGGCTGGCTGGGTCTCAACCGCCGGCGCATCGGAGTTTGCGGGTTGAATCCGCACGGCGGCGAACACGGCCTGTTCGGCGTCGAGGACGCCCAAGCCATCGCGCCCGCCATTGCCGGGGCGCGGGCCGCGGGCATCGACTGCCACGGACCGTTCCCGGCGGACACAATTTTCTTGCGCGCGCTGCGCGGCGAGTTCGACCTGGTTCTCGCGATGTATCACGACCAGGGTCACATCCCGATGAAGCTGCTCGACTTCGACCAGACGGTGAACGTCTCGCTCGGCCTCCCCATCATTCGCACCTCGGTGGACCATGGGACGGCTTTCGACATCGCGGGACAGAACCGGGCGAACGCCGAAAACATGAAAGCCGCTCTGCGCCTGGCCGTGAAACTGGCGTCGAGCCGGAGGTCCCGTGAATTGACCAATACAGGCAACTTCGATTAAGCTTCTGCCATGACGCTGACTTTGCCAGATACAATTGAGAACTTTCGCCTGACCCCCGACGAGATCAGGTTCAGACCTCAAGCGGCGAAACAAATGGTTGCCAAATCAATCACCCGCTGCGCCAGCCGAGGCGGCCATTCCGAACTGGGTGAGTGCTTCTCGACAGTCGTTTTGTTCCGGAAGAAGGCCGGCGTTGCCGTCCTGGGCCTTTAGTCGGAGGCGTCGCGAGTGGCTTCCAAAGGTGCAACGTGCCCGTCCATAAAGACAACATTCTTCCCGGGTTTGGGCGGACGGGGATGAAAATCGTCGTAATCGAGAAAGAGCGGAGTCGTTCCCGGAGGAAACGTCAGAGCGAAGTTCGTAATTCCGCTGGAAGGGTTCCCTTGTTCCAATAAAAGGAAGGCGCTTTCTGTTCGGGTTTCATCAATGCGATGGCCGTTCAGATCGGCATTCCACTCGTAACTCGAGCCTTCGGCGGTGAATCGACCCTTTTTATCGACCGGGCATTTGAAGACCGTTGCACTGTTTGTGTTCGTGCCGGCGGTTCTGCCAACGTAACTCGCCAGGACATCGCAGATACGCGGTAACGGATTTTGGGGATCGATTGGTTGCGTAGGAAGGATCTCCGCACTCGGCAAGCGCTCCTGGTTATCATCGGAATAAACACGGGTGGCAATCCCCAGTTGCCGAAGATTGTTCACGCAAGCCGCGTTATAGGCTTGGGCCTTCGATCGGCCCAAAGCGGGCAGGAGCAGGCCCGCCAGGACTGCAATGATGGCGATCACAACAAGCAATTCAATGAGAGTAAAGGCGCGACACGGGTACCGGAGGGCCGATGGGTTGCGCACTCCTGTGCAGCGGTTCGCCTCAAGCGGGTATGTTTTCATAAGCAGAGTCATAATTCAGTGATTGGTGATCGTCGGGTTAGGCTGTTATTTCTCATCCTCCGGGGCCGTGCCCCTTTCTCGCGAACTGGACCCGTTCTTCCGGAGTGAAGTCCGTAAACCGCCGAGACGGATCGGGAGGACGGAGCATCTGGCCGGGCTTGGGTGCGCCATGTGGCGTTTTAAAGCCGACGCCCATGCTCGATTTGTGGAACGTGTGCGTGCGCCAGGCCGACCGGGCGAGCCACAATCCACCGGCGGCGAGCAGTGCCGCTATTGCCAGGGACAGATGTTTTGGTTTCATTATTTTTTGCTTTTTGATTCAAGCTTCAGATTCACTTTCACAACGGCACTGTGCGCGGATTTGCGGTAGTTGGCTTTCGATTTGGAACGAAGACGGGGAATTCTGGTGCGAAGCGCCAGCGAGCAGGAATGAACCTGGCAGAAAAACAGGGAGCAAAGGGATGGGTATAAACGTCCAATTATTTGTTGGACACTATACTACCGGAATTCCAGTTTTTGCTGGATTTCGCGAATCGGGCGCGTGGTGGGATAGCTCTTTCCGTTCTTCAGCACAACCAGGTTATCGCCCTTGAACATTGGTTGAAGCTCCTGAATTTGGTCAATATTGACGATTACCGACCGGCTGATGCGCAAGAATCTTTGCGAGGGAAGATGGGATTCCAACGAAGTCATGGTTTCGCGCAGGACATGATTCACCTTGCCGACATGCACTACAGCGTATTTTCCGGCGGCCTCGATGGCTTGGATCTGGTCCAACTCTACGAAGGTGACCTTGCCTGGGGTTTTGACAGCCAATCGAGTGAGCTGACCTGCAGGTGCCGAAGACTGACCTAAGAGCGTGAGAAGCCCACGGGCGGCAACGCCGGCTTGTTTGTCGGCAATGAGGTCCCGCGCCCGCTGGACCGCTTCCTTGAACCGGGTGGGCTTAAATGGCTTTAACAGGTAATCCAGCGCATTCACCTCGAACGCCCGAAGGGCGTGCTGATCATAAGCCGTGGTGAAGATCACGACGGGCAGCAATGCCTGCGGGACTCGTCGCAACACCTCAAATCCATCCATGTCCGGCATCTGCACGTCGAGAAAGACCAGGTCCGGCTTGGTTGCCTGGATCTGGTCCACCGCCTCAAATCCATCCTCACTCTCGCCAATGACCTCCCCGTCAGGTTCTTCACCCAATAGCAAGCGAACACGCTGCCTGGCCAACGGTTCGTCATCCACGATGAGCGCTCGGATTTTCATGCGGCTGGCTCGTTCGGGACGCTGGGAACATGCGCCCGCTCTAAGTGAAAGGGGAGGTGAATATCGACTCGGCAACCTTGGGGTTCAGCCCTCGCGAAAGAGAAACTTTGGTCCTGGCCATAGAGCAACTGCAGTCTTGCTTCTGTGTTGGCAAGCCCGATACCACGTCGCACGGAGCTGTTTAAGTCCGCGCCCGGCAACCCCCTGCCGTTGTCTCGGACAATCAGGTGCAGATGCTTGTCTTCCTGTTTTGCTTCGATCGAGATGAGCCCCGGGCCTCGACGCGGTTCGATGCCGTGTCGGATGGCGTTCTCGACCAACGGTTGAAGAATGAGAGCTGGAACCAGGGCTTTCATGACTTCATCTGGAATGGTCTGTTCCACTCGAAGCCGTTCGCCAAAACGCTTTTGCTCAATGCCGAGATATGCCCCAATAAATTCGAGCTCTTGCGCCAAGGGAATCTCCTGTTCCTCCATCGAATCAAGAGAGCGGCGCAGCAACTCGCTTAAGTCGCCCAGCATCTCGTCGGCCGCTCGCGGGTTGACGTAAACCAACGCGGCAATCGAGTTGAGCGTGTTGAAAAGAAAATGCGGGTTGATCTGCATCCGCAGGGCTTGCAGTTTGGCGCTGGTGAGCCGTGCCTCTAATTCGGCCGCCCGCCGTCCCCGCTCCTGCGAGCTTCGAAAATTCGTAACTGCCTGGCAAACCCCCACTAAAGACCAATAGACCAGAACGTCCAAAGCTGCGCGGAGACCACGAAACACGCCGAACCCAACCGGTGGCCCCAGCCTATCAGTTTTCGGAGTAGGGGATCGCCCTGGCGCCTCCAAACGTTGCGGAGAAGGAGAGAGCCGGGCGAGAGCGCGAAAGGTAGCCCGGCTGGCGCCGACCACCAGGAGGCAGGCCAACAAATGAAGACCTACATTCCGAATGAGTCTCCTCCGTTCGATAGGAAAGCGGAACGAGAGCCACGCCACAGCAGGCAGGAATAAAAGCCAAAGCGCCCAAAACGACCCTCCGAAGCTAAGCGCTTGACGCCATGAACCGGGGCCGGTCAACGCGAGTGGAGCTGCAAACAACAGCACAAGAGCTCCCCACAGCCCCAGCGCTGTTGCCACAATCGCCAGTTTGCGAGTGATGCGTCTGTTGCCGCTCGTCCGGTTCATGTCACGGTAAATGCATTCAAAAGCAGCCCAAGCAAACAGGCCTGCTCAGCATATCAGCGGCAGGTTCGTTTCGGTAGGAATCATTAGCCGGATGGCAGTTCGCCGCACTTGCGTTCAGGCAAACTCCATTGCCTGAACGAGAATACCACTGGGCCAACAGCAGGATCACAAACACTTGGAACTTGTGTTTCGCGTTCATCGCGTCAATCTGGCAACTGTTTTCGCTTGGGCATAGTACAGAGAATTCTTTGTGTTGGAAAGCGCCCTCGTCCTTCAGATGGGCAAAACTCTTCAATTACACTTCGATTACTCTGTCACTACACTTCCACTACAAAGTTGACAGTTGTTTCGGGTGAACAAGGAAGGGAATGGCGCAGGCCAAGGCGCGTCAGAAGGCACCAGTTGCTATTATGATCATACGGAAGGTCGGACTCGCAAGGGCCATCAAGTGCTCCAATTGGGACTGGCAGGACCCAAGGGCTTCCTGCCCCTAGAGGCCCAGTTGGTCACGGGTGAAAAG
>JBDTOW010000033.1:0-12408 GCA_039933075.1 Verrucomicrobiota bacterium
CCGGAATGGTTTGACGTGATTGTCACGGACAACATGTTTGGCGACATCATCACGGATCTGGGCGCGATGATCCAGGGCGGCATGGGAATTGCCGCGGGCGGCAATATCAATCCGAATGGCGCCAGCATGTTCGAGCCGATCGGCGGCAGCGCGCCAAAGTACACTGGCCAGGGTGTCATCAATCCGCTCGCCGCCATTTGCGCGGGACAAATGTTGCTTGATTTCCTGGGCGAAGAAAAAGCCGCCAAAGCCATCGAAAACGCCGTGATCAAAGTCACGCGCGAGAAGGTCAAAAGTCTGGCGGCTGGAAAAATGGGTTACACCACCTCGCAAGTGGGCGATCTCGTGGCGGGAGCGTTATAGGCGCCAGTTTCAGTTCCTGATTTCGTTAGTGAAATAGCACCGGAGCGCCTTTTTCATTGAATCAAACGCGATCTCTTCCAGGTCGATCTCGTCCCGCTTGAGCCAGCACACACTCTCCACCTCGGTTCTCATCAGCGATGTTTCAGTGGCAACAGAACGGCAAACGAAGAACAAATCCAGCACCGGATAGGTCACTTCGCGGTAGAGATACTGATTCGGCTGGGATGTCAGATACGAAAATGATTGCAGCGCGAGTCCTAACTCCTCGCTTATCTCCCGCTGGAGGCCAGATTCAGCCGTCTCATCAAAGTCAACGAAGCCGCCAGGAAGCGCCAGTTGGCCTTTTGCCGGATCCTTCGCTCGCCGAATCAGCAAAATCCGGCTGGCAGAATCCACAATGATCGCGGCGACGGCCACGGCTGGGTTCCGGTACAGATGAAAACCGCAATCAGGACACGAAAGAAGGTTTCGAGCCGGTGGGCGGATCGAACTCGCACCGCAGCGCGGGCAAAACTTGAAGAGTTCATTCGTGTGCGGCTCGTCAGTCATACTTGCGCTCCTGAGTTCCTTCTGCACCTCCAGGATGAGTCTCCTCAGGTGAAGAACGGCGCGAGCACGTTCCGTGCGACTTTCACGGCGCGCTTCCGTCCGTTGATCGACTTCCCAAACGTCTCGTCCTCGACCTCAATACAAACGGGTCCATCGTAACCCGTTCCACTGAGCGCGCCCATGAACTTCGCCCAATCGATCTCGCCGTAGCCGGGGATGCGCGGCTGATGATACTCCTTCGGCAGGCCAAGAATGCCGACGTCGTTGAATTTGTCCGCGTCGTGCAACACATCCTTGGCGTGAATGTGAAAAAGCCTTCCGGCAAACTCCTTCAATGGCTTCAGGTAATCCATGCGCAATAGGACCGGATGCGATGGGTCGTAGTTCAAACCAAAATAGTCGCTCGGAATATCCGCGAACATCCGCCGCCAAATGGCCGGGCACATGGCGAGGTTCTTGCCGCCGGGCCATTCGTCGCTCGAAAAGAGCATCGGGCAATTCTCGATGCCGACTTTGATGCGGTAATCCTCGGCGAGCGCCACCAGCGGCTTCCATACCTTGAGAAACCGCGGCCAATTGTCATCAACGCTCCTGGTCCAGTCGCGGCCAACGAAAGTATTTACGTTCTTCAGTCCAAGTTTCTCGGCGGCGACGATGACTCGTCGAAGGTGGTCGCCAGCCTTCTTTGCGACGACGGGATCGGGGTCGAGCGGGTTCGGATAATAGCCGAGGGCGGACAAGCTGACGCCGTATTTCGCGCACAACGCGTTTACGTCGTCAGCCTGTGTCTGAGTGAAACCCGTGACATTGACGTGCGTGACGCCAGCGTATTTGCGCTCGGCCTTCCCGACAGGCCAGCACATGGCTTCGATGCACCCGAAGCCTTCGTCGCGCGCGAAGGCGAGGAGTTGTTCGAGTGAGAGTTCAGGGAGAATGGCGGAGACGAAGCCGAGTTTCATATTTGGAGGATTTGAATTTTGTTCGCCAAGCTCGCTACTGCCGCAAACGCGGTTTGTTCAGAAGGTTCTCCAGAAAATCCACATGCATCCGGCCGCCGTTGCCGTTCCAGGACCGGGGACCCCACGCCTTCGAACAAATGTCGATATCGCCGTCGCCGTCAACGTCGCCCACTTGCAACTCATGACCTCCGAGTTTTTGATCGAGAAGAATTCGTTCGGCAAAACGGCCACCGCCCAAATTCTCCCACGCCACCCAGCAAGGGTTCTCGCGACCTTGCGGAAGCAATTCCTCCTGCTCGTTGACGATGATCTCCGGGCGTCCGTCGCCGTTGAGATCGGCCACGGCGAGTGAGTGAAGCGAACCGTATGTGAAGCTGCGCGGCAACTCCACCTGTGACCATCGCCCGCCTTTGCCGTCCTCATTGCGCAAAATGACGACCCGGGAATCCGCGATGTCCGCATCGGCCATGATCACTTCCTTCTTGCCGTCGCCATCGATGTCCACGACGACAGTGCGCACGCACTTCCCAAAAGGACCCACACGGCCAAACGGGATGTTCGCGTGCGCGACCCACTCGCGTCCCTTGCCGTCTTTGTTCTCGAACCACGTGTCCGCGCGAATCACATCAAGGTCGCCGTCGCCGTCGAGATCGGCCACGCCGCCGGACGTGATCGCACCGTGAATTCCGGGGCCGATGACATGCCGCTCCCAGAGTTGCCGCGGATCGGAGGGAATCTTGAACCAGCAAAGCGCGTTCAACGCAGTGCGCTCGTCGCCCATCATCACGATGTCAGGCCCCCCATCATTGTCGATGTCGGCGGCAAGAATGTCGTGCGCCCCGGCGGCGTTTTCCGCAAAGACGAATCGCTCGAATGATTCGGCGGCAGGCTTCCCCGTATTTCGATACCAAACGCCACTGCAGATCAGGTCGGTCCAGCCATCCCGGTCCACATCGAGCGGCGCCAAGCCGACGTCGGATTGATAATTGGTGCCGGCCAAGTGTTGAATCCAGCGATCCGGCGCGTGGAATTCAAACCAGTAGAGCCGCTCTGGCTTCGGCTGGCGCCCGCCCAGCACAAAATCGAGGTCGCCGTCGCGGTCGAGATCCACGAGCGCGGTCAGGCCGTAGTCTCCGGCGCCGCGTTCATCGACCGGCAGATCGCGGCTGATGAAATGATGCTGAAAACGAAACTCGGCGGCGAGGACCGGTCTTGCCGGGATGAGGAACATGGCGAGCCATTGGACAAGGATGAATTCGAGCGAGGTGGCAGAGACGAAGCCGAGTCTCATAGCCGATTTGGCATTCATTCGCGTTGCTGTATGGTGGCGTACCCATCGTAGGGGTCGCCGTGAATTTGTCGACCTTCAAAAGCCAGTCGGAGCGAAGATTTCCGCACGAGTCCGGCGCTAATCCCTCGCAGAAGCATTTTATGGCATAGTCAGGTCCATGAAATCATTGACCGAGTATCTCTGGTTTGAGGTGCCGCAAAGGCGCGGTTTCCTGAACATCACCGACGCGATTGAAAAGCTGGTGAGCAAAAGCGCCGTGCAAGAAGGTTTGTGTCTCGTTAATGCCATGCACATTACCGCGAGCGTGTACATAAACGACGCCGAGGATGGGTTGTTGCACGACTATGAAGTCTGGCTGGAAAAACTCGCGCCTCACGAGCCAACCTCGCAATACCAGCACAATCGGACTGGTGAAGACAACGCGGACGCTCATTTGAAAAGGCAGATTATGGGCCGCGAAGTGGTTGTGGCCATTACCAAGGGAAAGTTGGACTTTGGTCCATGGGAGCAAATCTTCTATGCCGAGTTCGACGGACGACGGCGGAAACGGGTGCTGGTGAAAATAATCGGTGAATAATTGGGACCCCTCGGCCGGGCACGGCGCCAGGTTATCACTCCAATTCGCGGGCGAGACGGAAACCGACATACTGACTCTTGAAGCCCGGCAGGTTTCCGCTCCGGAACGTGGCGCGAAGATTTTGCCCGTCGAGAAACCAGCTCCCGCCACGAAAGGCGCGCTCGGTCGAAGGCGCGGTGTTGAGGGGATTCTTTTCCGGCGCTTTGGCGTAATAGTCGGAGGCGTACCAATCCTGGCACCATTCCCACACGTTGCCGTGCACGTCATAAAGGCCCCAGGTATTCGGTTGCTTTTCGCCGACCCGATGCGTTCGGTTCTCTGAGTTTTTGCGAAACCAGGCGAAGTCGCCGAGATTTTCGGCAGTGATAGTCACGTCATTCGTGCCTAAGCCAAACAGATTTGTGCTACCAGCACGGCAGCAGTATTCCCATTCGGCCTCGGTAGGGAGCCGATACTTGGCATTATTTTTTTCGTTAAGCTTTTCGATGAACTTTTGCACCTCGTCCCAACTGACCGATTCGACAGGATTATTCTCATCCTTAAACGCCGAGGGATTCTTGCCCATAACTGCTTCCCATTGCTTCTGAGTGATCTCGAATTTGCCGATCAAGAACGGCTTCGAGATCGTAATGGCGTGCGTTGGCAATTCGCAGTCTTCAAATCGAGTCCAAGATTTTAGGCCGACCAGGGTGGCACGTTGAGCCTCAGTCGTCCCCATGGCGAAAGTGCCGGCAGGGATTTGAACCAAGGCGATGCCGTCATTCGTGACGACTTCGAAATTCGCGGCTTGAACGAATGAAGAAAGCGCGAGGAGAAAGGCAAACCCGTGGAGGACCGTCCGAACTGCCGGTGAAATAGGAAAAGCCAGCGCCGAGAACGCAGAGCCTTCTCCCTCTCTTCCATTGGATGGAGGAGAGGGTCGGGGAGAGGAGGAGCTTTTTTGTTGAAGATACCCCTCTCCCCAACCCTCTCCCCGCTCGTTCCTCGCGAGGAGAGGGAGAAGATTTGCCATCGGAGAATTCCTTGATGCAACGATAGTGGGGACAGGCCCGGAATTCAAAACTCTGCCACCTTGCAGCACGCCGTGTGTGGTTCGCCCGTTTGCCGATTCAACCTGACGCGACGCACGAGTTTGTGTTAAGCTCCCTGAGGCCGTCACGCCTTCTTGATAAACGTCAACGGTCCGCGTTCGTTCCGGCCCTTGCCCTTGGGGTCAATGCCGGCGAGGTAGAGTGCTGTCGCGTAAACGTCACCATGATTGGGGATCGAAGATTTGCCATCTTTCTTGTGGTCGGGCCTCAACTCGCCGGTAACCGCGTCGTAATTCGGGTCGAGGCTGCCGTCGGGCATGATTGGAACTGCCATCAACGTCTTTTCACCCACCTGACCATATTGGGTATTGCCTTTGACTTTGCCCCCCAGGAATGCGCAGGAAGTTACTTTCCAATGCTGGCAAATATCCTGGCCATCAATCTGTTTCTCCTTTTCCTGGTCGGCAATCTTCATCTTCCATATTTCATCGACACCGCCATGGATGGTCCGGCCGAACTCGGAGTTGACGACGATCGTGGTGCGATCGTAGTAGGACGATTTGCCGTCGCCGTAAGGGGTTTCTTTGAGCCTCTTCACCAGTGCCTCGAGCGGGTCCCACAAATCCTGTTTCATCATCGTGGTTTGGTCGGTCTGGCCAATGGGAGTCTTCCGATCGCTCTCCCAAAGCGCCTTGCGATTCTTGTGAGTGTCAAACCGGCGGATGTCGCGTGACTCGATGAAGAATGCGCACGACATTCCCGCGCGCATCAGTTCGTAGGTCATCATTGCCTGGACGTTCGCATTCGGCGAAAACTTGCTGCGGGCTTTGTTGCCGTTGACGCTCCGATAGGTGATGAGTTCGTCACTAGGCTTGACGTTGAACTCCTCTTTCAAGGCGGGATCGGCAAACAGCTTGAGCAACGTGTTTCGATCGAGGCGCATGCCTTGGGCGGCAAACTGAAGATAAATCTGGCGCGCTGAGTGATAACTCTTCACCGCCTCGATCTTGTCGTCATCGAGGAAATCGTTGTGCGCGTTATCGAGAAACTTCTGGATCTGCTGATTGACTGTGTCGCCGGAACTGGACTGCATTCGGAGGAGAAACTTTTTGAGTTTGGCAGGCGTTCCCGCGTAAATCGCATGGGCGTGGACCGGGCCGAGGGCATGGTAATAGCCCTTGCGTCCGGTGTACTGGACCTCGTTCAGTTCGCCATCGGAAAGCCACCAGTGCCACGCAAGGTTCGGCAACACATACGGCTGTCCGTACACCTCGGCAAAGGCCTGCGTCACCGAACGCTCATCCTCAAGACGATCCTCCTGCAACTTCAAATTGTAGTCGCCCATGTGGACCTTCAACCGGTCGCCGGAATGAAATGAGCCTGTGTGCATGGAGCTGAGCACCGCCATGTCCTGAAACAAATCCTTTCCCGGCTCGGCCAGATAGCCATAGCGAATGTTCCCGTGACGATAAATGCCATAGCCAGGTTCGCCAAATTTCAGGACGCGATATCGTTCCTCACTGATATTTTGGAGGCGCTCCGCCAGATTGTTGGGAGTCGTGACCGGGTTGAACATGTCGTAACCCATCCAGCCGCCTTCGAGATACCAATAGACGAGGAAATGCGGATTGTCGTTGGACCTAGCCGCCTGGGCCGCGAGCCGGTTGGCCTTGTCTTCCCGGGGCAAACCGTAAGCCGAGAAATAGCCCAGAAAATCAACACAGGTCAAACTGGCGGCGGTCACCCCGATTTTGCGGAGAAAGCGCCTGCGATCGAGGCGTTGATACTGCGACTCGGTGTGATCCGGGGCGACGAATTGAACTTCGGGCGCGACATCGCAAGGTTTCATATGGACTTAGGTCAAAGCAATGTTCGATCAGCGTGTGGCCGAAAGTTCAGAGGTAACTTTCGCGGACAACGAACCGCCCGGTTCCGCCGTTTCTTTTTGATCGAGATGGCTCTTTTTCGTCATCCGGTCGTGCGCGCGAATCAGCGGACGCCCTTCGAGGTATTCGGGTGACGTCAAAATGGTTTTGATTAAACTGCGGATGGCAAAGTTATTCGTCTGCGCCGAATCCCAGAGCCGCTTGTAGAAGACTCGTTCATCCTCCTGGTACCGGAACTCGCGCCCGAAATAAAAGGTGAAATGCGTGTTGATGATCGTGCGGATGAAGCGTTCCTTCTTCACGGCCTGGAGGGCGAATGCTTCGAGTCCGTCGCCCTTGAAAGGATACGACGCCACCAGTTTCTGGTCACTGTCATCGATGGGCAGCCCGTAGTCATCGTGGGAGCGGTAACGGCCGTCATCATCCCACCGGTTGCGCTGAAAGGCGAGCGGCGTCAAAACTTTGTGGCAACTGTAACAGAGTGAATTGGGATCGGTCGTCGCCACCGCGGTAATGCCCTCGCGTTGGGCCACAACCTCGGGCGGGACTTCAAAGACGTAGCCGAGGAAAAGTTCGGCAACCTGTGCCGCATAGTTGAAATGGGGCAGTCCGGGTTTGCCTTCCATGAAACCACGCGTGGTCAGCACTCCCGTGTTGCCGTACTGCAAAGCCCGGGGTTGCTTCTGGAAGTTCGAATCCACGGTATGACGCGCGGTCAGGATCTCCTGGAAGGGCCGATCGTTGAACGCGACGTAACACCACAGGCGCACCGGCTCATCCTGAAGCTCAGTTCCGTGGCTCTCGAGGTAAAGCCGGATGCGATGGAAATAGAAATCCTTGAATTCCTGACTTTGCAGATATTCATCGATCATCCTGTCCAATGCCGCTCCACGAGCGAGTTTGTCCAGTTCGGCTTTGGTCGGCGCGCGGCCTACGAGATCCAGCGCGATCTTCACCAACTGCAAACGCCGTTTCTCCCGGCGGTCCTGCGTGTGTTCGATCGAGGGGGGGCGCGTGAAAAGAAAATCCGGGTGACGCAACAGAGCGCGAGTCAGACCTTCCCAGGCAAGCTGCCGGGCGCTTTGGCGGGGAACCTTGAATTTCAGGACGGGAGAATCCCATTGCTCCACTTTGACAACCGGTCCGTCGAGTTGCTCCCATTTGAACTTGAGGTTGCTGCCGTGCACGGTATAGGTCGCTGAGGCATCTATCTCCATCAGCGCGTCCACTCGAGCCCGCGCGGGAGATGCAACCTGAATGATCGGGGAGGATTTTCGCGCTCTGACAATGACGGGAGTGCGAATCTCGTGATCCCTCTTGGCGGGGTAACCCACTTGCACCTGATAGAAGCCATCTTTTTGCCAGGCGTTTGTTTTGATGGAAGGCTTGTAGCGCAAAAACAGTTCGCCCTTGCGCGAGTTGTCGTCGAAGTAAGTGTTCTTGCCCGTCTTGTTGTAAGCGGCAAAGCTTTCGGCGTTGAATTCCTTCCAGTTTTCCCGGCCGTCCGCTTCATCGTTATCCACGAGGATCGTGGTCTTGGTTGAGTCGTCGACGAATTTCACGGCGTCGGCGGTAACGCGGTTTCGTGTCCCCTTGTTGTTTATCTCCACGTAGTCATCTTTCCCAAATTGAAACAAGGCGCGCAGGTCGGCGAACGCGATCGTATCGACGCTCTCATCGATGAAAAAATGTGCTTCGCCACGTGGCGGTACCGGATTCACGACCGGTTTGGCGAGGCGATCGCCGTCGTGCGAAAACAGCTCGGTTAAAACGCCGGTGGCGTTGTCGGCGTTCTGCCGCCAACAGACCGTGACTTGATACTCACCGTCGGCAAGGACTGTAATGGGAATGGTAATGCTGCTGTTCCCTTTGTCGTTGTTCTCGTCCTCGAAACTGGTCAGTCCTTTTCGTTCCTCGATCTTCCAACCTCCCTCGGCCTGAACAGAGGGGTCGGTCACGAGGACTCGTTGGATCCGATTGGTCGCGGGATCGGCGGCGGGTTGGATCTCGATCGAATGAAAAGAAACGTTACCGACCGTATTAATGTTGCCGATTTTGAAAAGTTGACCTGAGTCGCTCGGTTTCAACGAAAAGGTTCTCGCAAGTTTGTGCCGGGCGATCGTGCTGGAGACCTTTCGATCTTTCTTTCGCTTGTTCGCATCCTCTGCCAGTTCGTCTTCCGTTGCGGCCGTCGCAGTCGATTGATCGATCATTTCCTGGTAAAGTCCGTGCGAGTCGCCACTGACGGGGATGGTAATCGTGGAAGTGGCGTTGAGGCGGGTAGATTCGTCCTGGACCGTCAATTTAAAGGCCAAGTCATAATCGCCACTCTCGATTTCCGTTTCGGCGCGGTAAACATTCTGCAGGAGGGCGAAGGCTTGTGTTGTTTCCTCGGAGGTGGGCGCACGAAACAGGATTGTCTGATAGAGCCGCTTGATCTCGTTTTGATACGCAACATCGGGTCCGGCCATGCTCAACGGCGAGCGCCAGACCTCCGAGCGTCCGGCAAACGGTCCGGTCTTTTGCGTGTAGGCGCGGGCAGCGACGTCGCGAGAAAGCATTTCCAACCCGGTCAGAAACGTCGCGGAAGCCTTGCTGGTTTCGTTGAAGCGTTCCTTGAAATCCGCGCCGCCGAACAACGCAATGTTCTGTTCGAACAGATCACGATCGTTGCGGACCCAGCCGTCCTGGAAAATGGTGGAGATCTTCCCGCGAAGCTGTCGGTAGCTGATGAATTGGTTGTCGAGGCCGTGCCGAACGATTCCCGGATACCGGCTCAGGAGCGCGCCGGGAAATTGTTCGTCAGCCTGGCTCGCCGTTTTCAGGTAACCCTGGAGATCGCCAAGGAAAGCGCGCAGTGTATGGATGGCTTCCTTGCTCCAAGGTCTGGCCTCCTTGCCTTTCGGCATTCGCTTCTTGGGATTGGCAGTCGTGATCCGGCCGAGCAATGCGTCGGGATTGTTCGTGGCGAAGTAACCCTGTTCGAGCAGCATTTTGAAACTGCTTTCTGCGTCCCCGAAAAAGTGGAGCTCCGAATTATTCTCATTGTCGTGACAACTGACGCAACTGTTCTTGTCGTCCCTGGTCAGGAGCGGCCAGATCTGCTGCTCGAAACGCTGGACGAGAATCTTTTCCGTAGGCACCGCCGGTTTCGTTGGCGGAGCGGGGGCGCGCTTCATAAAACGAAAGCCGAGCGCAGCGGTCCCGGCCATCAGCGCCAGCGTCCCAAGAAGTATAATCGCTCGCAGATTCAACACGCTATAGAAGTTACTGCCTCCGGACGAAGTGCACAGCCAAATATACGCCTACGTACATTGGCCCCGGAGTTTATTCTATCTCAATTCATAACCAACCGACGAGTCCGGTCAATGCCGAAAAACAGTTTCCCAGGAAGTTTTGGGACGCTGGCGCGCCCATCTCAGCCCTCCAGCTCGGAAAGTGCTATCATCCGTTGGATACGTTCCATTTCGGCGGCATCGCGCGTCACGTACGCGACAAGAGTCATCAGGCTCACGAATGCGATGACCCCAATCAGCAGCCAGAACATATGGTTCCCTTGCACTTTCCTTCTCATCATAAGGAACATCGGCAAAATTCACCGGTTCAATAAAAGATCAAATCGCATTTTCGGCCCTTGAGGCCGGGAGTGTGAGCGGGGATAATTACACTTTCACCCGAAGTTTTGCCCCGTAACTGGCTGCTAAGATGCGATCTATTTGGAGCGCAGAAAGGAACGGGGCGAGCGAGATCCAGATTAGGACAGAATAGAATGCGGATCTTACGCGTGACCGGGAATTTAAGCGAGGCAGAGAACGGCAAGTCGGACGCGGGCGCGCACTCGGTCGAGCATCACGACAGTATGTGTTTAGCGTGCTGCGAGCGTCCCGCTGGCAGC
Source organism: Verrucomicrobiota bacterium (assembly GCA_039933075.1). Taxonomy (GTDB): domain Bacteria; phylum Verrucomicrobiota; class Verrucomicrobiia; order Limisphaerales; family JACPZS01; genus JBDTOW01. Next base: position 10,552 of record JBDTOW010000033.1, read on the forward strand.
GGCATGGCCGTGAGGCGGTTCGGCCAGTGGTTGTTGCGTTCTTGTGTGATCGCTTTGCTTTCCGCCGGCAGGATGCCGGCAGCACGCTAAACAAATACTCACGACACCGTGCTGCTGAGTAACCGAGTGTAATCAGGCGCGTGGCAAAAAAAAGTCGTTTCCGACCGAAGCCTTTGACCGTATAGTTAGCTCTCGATTATGGCCACCGCCAAAGAACCCTTGCCCCGTACCCGGAGTAGTTTGCCTGAGCGATTGAAGAATTGGCAGGATCAGGAGATGTGGCAATACTTCGCGGACACCTATGGCAAGATGATTTACGGCGTCGCCATTAAGGCTGGCCTTTCCGATGCTGAAGCCAAAGATGTTGTTCAAGAAACGAGCATCGCGGTCTCCAAGAACATCGGCAGCTACGATCGAAAGAAGGGGCCATTCAAGAACTGGCTGTTCAACAATGTCCGGTGGCGAATCAATGACCAATTTCGAAAGCGCAAAGGCGAAGCCGGCGCGTCTCGCCCGCGAAGCCCAACCTCGACGCGAACACCGACCGTCGAGCGCATTCCGAATCCGAAAGATGATCTGGAAGCCGTCTGGGACCACGAATTCGACAAGAACTTATCGGACACAGCGCTCGAAAGAGTCAAGCGGCAGGTAAACGCCAAGCAGTACCAGATTTTCGACCTTTACGTGATCAAAGAATGGCCGGCGCAAAAAGTTGCAAGCACATTGGACGTGAACATAGGACGGGTCTTTTTGGCGAAACATCGAATCTCAGCTTTGTTCAAGAAGGAACTTAGGCTTTTGGAGAAGTCATTTTTTTGAGTTTTGCTTTGAGTCCGTTAGCAATCTTTGCCTCGACGGATCCTTTCAAGAGAAGCATGTCAATTTTCTTAAGAAGAGCCTCGATCGCCTTTTGCACGCTTTCTGAGTCTTTGACCTCGATCAGTTTGTAAGCATTGTTGAGCAGCTCGTATATGCGTTCCATTTCGTCAAAACTCAGCACCGCACGAAATGACTTTGAGTGCGGCGGCGCGGTGTTTGTCATCTACTGCCGGAGCAACACGCACCGTCGTTTCACGTTCAACGAACACTTTGCCTCCGTCGCGCTCCCAGGTCGCTCTTACTATCACCCGGTGGTCTCCCGCCATGGGGAAAAGCGCTTGCTGAGCTCCGCGCAACAGCGTGATCGTGAACGTCGCGGCTGCGGCAGGTCGGCAAGTGCCACTGCGCTCGAACTTTCGAACACTCTGCCGATTACCAATCGGCGATACAGCAGATTGCCAATCTGCGCTACGAGGTTGCGCTGTGCGCTAAACACGTAGTCTCGCCCTACCGACGAAGTTCAAATCGTCTACCGGATTTAGCGGCCGGCGTCAGGAAGCTCAAATCTGTTCTCTGTCGTGTTCAGATGTTTCTTTCAGTGAGAGCCTCGTTACCTCGGCTGCTACAATCATGGCAGGCCCGGCCGTTTGGCAGGTGGCTGATAATTGCGGTGCCAGTATAGTTGCCAAAGCTGCTCCAACGGTACGCGCCCAGTACGGCCATCAAAAAACGAGACATTGATCGCTCCTGGAAGAGGTTGAGTTGCAGGCCATTTGTTTGGCACACGATCAGCGTCCTTGATGTTGAATGGACCTGGCCGATTTCGAACAGCGGACATGACTCGAGTTCGTCATCGAAAAATCTTGCGCCATCTTTGCCGAACGAGATTAACGACATCCAGGGCTGGCTCGATTTTCAACCAGAGCGTCACCGCGAAATAAATCAGGCCCGCGCCCGAGGCGGGAATAAAGACCGCTCCAATCTTCGTCGCCAGACTTTCGTGCCCGAGCCATTTTTCCCAGCCGCGGCTTAGCAACC
>JBDTOW010000034.1:0-12403 GCA_039933075.1 Verrucomicrobiota bacterium
ATCATCGCTTGGCTCGGATCCAAAGAATACGGCCATCGCAAGATCAACTACAAGCTCCGCGACTGGCTGTTTAGTCGACAGCGTTACTGGGGCGAACCGTTCCCCATTATTTGGAAGCAGGGAAAAAACGCTTGGTATCCCGAAGCTCTGCCCGAAAGCGAATTACCGGTGCTTCCACCACCGCTCGACGACTACAAGCCCACCCCGGACGGCCAGCCGCCCCTCGCACGCGCGAAGGATTGGGTGAATCTACCGGACGGCTCGCAACGTGAAACAAATACAATGCCGCAGTGGGCAGGCAGTTGCTGGTATTACCTGCGCTTCCTGGACGTGCGGAATGAAGGGGTCTTTTGTGGAAAACCGGCCGAGCAGTATTGGATGGGCGTCTCCGATAACCATGCAGGTAGAAAGGCGGATGATTCTGACATTGTTGCTGCTCCGCCTTCTGGTGACGATGCCCACGGGGCTACTCCCGGTGTTGATTTGTACGTTGGCGGCACCGAGCATGCGGTGCTGCACCTGCTCTATGCGCGGTTCTGGCACAAGGTACTTTTCGATCTGGGCTACGTCTCGACGCCGGAGCCGTTTTTCAAGCTGGTCAACCAGGGACTTATTCTCGGCGAAGACGGTCAGAAGATGTCCAAGTCCCGCGGCAACGTGGTAAACCCGGACGACATTTTGATCGAGTTCGGCGCCGACGCTTTCCGGCTTTACGAAATGTTCATGGGACCAATCGAGATGGTCAAGCCGTGGAACACGAAGGGCGTTGAAGGTGTCTACCGCTTCCTCGGTCGCGTGTGGCGTCTGTTAGTTGACGAAAAAAGTGAAACAAGATTTGAGCAGGCGCTGACTGTTGAAGACGACGCGGATGCTGCCCTGTTGCAGGACATTCAATTGAGTCCGCGCATTCAGGAGGTCGGACCCACTCCGGCACAGCTCAAAACACTTCATGCCTGCATCAAGAAGGTGACCGAGGACCTGGAAGGGTTGCGCTTCAATACCGCAATTTCGGCGCTGATGATTTTTGTCAACGAGGCGATGACCTGGGAAACGAAGCCGCAATCGAGCATGCGAGATTTTCTGATCTTGCTCCAGCCTTTTGCCCCGCATTTGGCCGAGGAACTCTTCGCCAAACTTGAAGCGAACCGCGACCCAGGCCATCAAACCCTTGCTTACGTGCCCTGGCCGTCCTATGACCCTGCGTTACTTGTCGAGGATACCCTGGAGATACCCGTGCAAGTAAACGGCAAGTTGCGAGACCGCATCACGGTTCCCGCCGACGCCACGCAGGAGCAATTGGAAGCCGCGGCGCTGGCCAGCGAGAAAGTCCGGCAATTCGTCGATGGGAAAACAATCAAAAAAATAATCGTAGTGCCGAAGAAACTGGTGAACATTGTAGTTGGCTGACGGTTCGATTAAGTTATTGCCATGCTAAGCTTAACCCGACAGCAGCAGCTCGTTCTCACGGTGGTGCTGGCCTTGTTGCTGGTCGGTTGGGTAGTCAAAGTTTATCGGACGGCGACTCCGTCGGTAATATCGAATTCGCAGCCGAATCATTAAATCATGCAAACAATTGATTTTGACGAACTCGTGGAGAAGATTGTTAAGAAAGACCCGCGTTATCATCGCGATGCCTACCAATTCTTGCGCGAAGCCCTGGAGCACACCCAGAGTCTCGTCGCCAAACAGAGCAAGGGCAAGGGCCGGCACGTCTCGGGCCAGGAATTGCTGGAAGGCATCCGGCAGTTTGCGTTGGGGCAGTTTGGCCCGATGACCATGAGCCTCTTCGCCGAATGGGGCATTCATTCAGGCGCGGATTTTGGCGAGATCGTTTTCAATCTGGTCGAAACCAAGTTGCTGAGCAAAACTGAGACCGACAGTCCGGCGGACTTTCAAAACGGCTATGATTTCTTCGAGGCCTTTCGCAAGCCTTTTCTGCCGTCGAGCAAGCACTCCCAGCGGCAATCCGAATCCAAGGCTGATTAATGGCCGGTGGGCTTTTGGAATCGCCACAACTCCCGTTCGCGCAAAGGATTTCTATGTCGCTACTTTCCCCGATGTTCGTCCCGGCGGCAATGCCGCAAGAGATTCCGGCGCATCCGTCTGGTGTTCGGATGACTACGCTGGACAACGGTCTGACACTAATTGTGCGCGAGGACCATTCGGCGCCAGTGGTCTCCGCTCAAGCCTGGTGCAAAACCGGCAGCATTAACGAAGGCAACTGGCTCGGCGCCGGCTTGTCGCACGTGCTCGAGCACATGCTGTTCAAAGGCACGAACACTCGCGGTGCGGGACGGATTGACCAGGAGGTCCAGGAGGCAGGCGGTTACATGAACGCTTACACTTCCTTTGATCGAACCGTTTACTGGATCAATGTCCCCAATACTGGAGCTCGAGTCGCAATCGACGTCCTTTGTGACATCATGCAGAACGCGACGCTGCCGGCCGACCAGTTAGTCAAGGAGCTGGACGTTATCCGGCGTGAGATGGATATGGGGCAGGACGATCCGGGGAGACGATCGAGTCGCCGCTTGTTTGAGGTCGCTTATACCCGGAGCCCATACCGTTACACGATTATTGGCTATCTGGACATCTTCAACCAGCTTCGCGCCGAGGACATCGCTGCTTACTACCGGGCGCGATACGCTCCGAACAACATCTTCTTCGTCGTCACCGGCGACACGAAGGCCGAGGATGTGGAAGCGCAGATCCGCGCGGCGTTTGCCGGCTCCAAGGCCCGGCCGCTGCCGTCTGAAGTTCTTCCCGACGAACCCAGGCAGATGGCCGCGCGCGAAGTCGTTGAAGAGGCGCCCATTGAACTGGGTCACTTTCATTTGAGCTGGCACATACCTGACATTCGGCACCCTGACGTGCCGCTACTCGACGTGTTGGCCGTGCTGCTGGGCGGCGGGCGCAGTTCCCGCCTGTTCCAGGAGGTTCGCGAGAGAAAGGGTTTGGCCCACTCCGTCGATGCCTGGACCTACAGTCCAGGCAACCCCGGCTTGTTTGGCATGAGCGCGGTAGCGGACCCGGGCAAATTCGAGGCGGCCCGGGATGCCATGCTGGCCCAAATCGAGCGGATGAAACGCGAGCTGGTTTCGCCGGAGGAATTGACCAAGGCGGTCAAACAATTCACCGCCGCCACACTCTCGACGCGTAAGACGATGCAAGGACAGGCGCAGGACCTCGGCGGCAACTGGCTGGCGGCGAACGACCTTAACTTTTCCGAGCGTTATCTGCACGCGGTGAAGCGTGCGACTGCTGTTGACCTGCAGCGGGTGGCACAGGAATACCTTGCTCCAGACAATCGAACACTCTATGCGCTCCTGCCCGCTGGCACCGCGCCGAAAGCCGCGGTAGCCATCGACAAGTTGGTGGAACACCCGGTCCAGAAGTTTGAATTGCCCAACGGCCTGCGGCTCCTCGTCAAGGAGGACCATCGGCTGCCGTTTGTCCAGTTGCGCGCTGTGTTTCAGGGGGGTGTGCTCGCCGAATCTGTCAGTAATAATGGAGTGACTTTGCTCATGGCGAAAATGCTCCTCAAAGGCACGTCAACCCGCACGGCCGAACAGATTGTCACGCAGATCGAATCGCTCGGCGGCACGATCGACACCCACGGTGGCAATAATAGTTTCGGAGTTCACGTCGAAGTTTTGAGTGGTGATTTTCCTGTCGGACTGGACATCTTATCCGAAGTCATCCTCAAGCCGGCCTTCCCCGCACCTGCGCTCGAGCGCGAGCGTCAAATCCAACTGGCTGGCATCAAAGCTCAGAAGGATCATTTGTTGCAGAGCGCGGGTCGCGCGATGCGTCGCGCCTTATTCGGCGACCGGGGCTATGGCTTGAACGCCAACGGCAGTGAAGAAAGCGTCCAAGCCATTCAGATGGACGAAGTAAAGGCCTTCCACGAAAGACTCGCAGTGCCGAATAACTGTGTGCTGGCGATCTACGGTGACGTGAACGCGATCGAAGCCAAAGCCTTTGTCGAGACCTGCTTCAGGAACTGGACGCAGCGCGATCCGGGGATAACGAATGCGCCGGATAGCGGCGCGCCCGATAAACTGATTCGCGTCGTCCAAGAGCGCGAGAAGAAACAGGCGGTGCTCGTCATCGGTTTCCGCGGTTCCACGCTGTTCGACCCGGAGCGCTATGGTTTGGAGATCCTGCAGGAAGCGTGCAGCGACCTGGGCTCGCGCCTGTTCATGCGCATCCGGGAGAACCTGGGTCTGGCCTATTACGTCGGCGCCCAGAACTTCTCCGGACTGACCCCAGGTTATTTTACTTTTTACGTCGGAACGGAGCCGGAAAAGGTTGATCTGGTGGAAAACGAACTTCTGAAAGAGGCCGCCCTTTTGCGGGCGGAAGGCTTGACGGAGGAAGAACTCCGGCGCGCCAAAGCCAAAATCATTGGTCAAAGAAAGATCGAACGCCAGGATCTGGGAAACCTGGCCATGACGACGGCTTTGGATGAACTTTATGGTTTGGGTTATAAGAACAATGACAACGAAGATGTCCGATACGATGCGGTGACGCTTGAACAGGTGAGAGCAGTGGCTCAAAAATATCTGCGACCGGAGGCAGCGGTGATCGCGATCATTAAGCCGCAGAATCCCGCAGTCGAATCAGCCCCAGTGGAAGTGTCAGCCCTTGAGTGAGCAAGGGGCTGCATGCCGTGGATTCATTGTCGCTTTATTTGCGGCGAAGGAATTCGTCAGCAAGCAGAGCCCTGAGTAACTTCATGACGGCTTCGAGTATTCTTTACTGAGGTCCAAGTCCCGTCTGATACAAATTACTTTCCTTGGTTCCCAGTTCCAGGTTCGATTTGCTGGATGCGCCGCAGGTGGCGACCGCCCTCGAACGGGGCTTCCAGCCAAACGCGCACGATGTGAAGCGCAACCGCCTCGTCAATCGTGCGCTGTCCCAAGGCAAGCATATTGGCATCGTTGTGCGAACGCGACCATTTCGCAGTCTGCTCATTCCAACACAAGGCGCAGCGGATGGCCGGCACTTTGTTGGCTACGATGGCTTCACCGTTTCCCGAACCACCGAGGACGATGCCCCGTTCGCACTCGCCGCGGGCGACCGCCTCAGCCGCTGGCCGGATGAAAACAGGATAGTCGACCGGCGCCGCACTCGTGGTGCCGAAGTCGCGAACTTCATGCCCCGACTCCGCAAGGTACCGCTTGATTCTTTCCTTGTAAGCAAAGCCGGCATGGTCTGAAGCAATGGCGATTTTCACAAGGCGCTTGTTTGTAAACCAATCGATCTCTATGAAAACCTGACCCGATTGCAACAAGTTTTGGTTTTCAAGGGAACTAACTAAGTTAGGCGTTTCTCGAACTTCCAGCTCCCGCTGAACAATTTATAAACCCGACCAGCACCGAGACGGCACGGATCTCGCTTGAGACGAGCCGGTCTTGGACTCTACCCAGTCCGGTTTATTGAAAACTTTGATTCTTTTCTTAAGGTTAGAAACATTATCAAGTGCCGACAAACCTCATAATCGGGGCGTTTGACAGGAATTTGAGTACGTGCACCTGGACCTCGATGATGGAGGATGTAACCGGGAGAGATTGACTCCTTACGGCATCAAGGTCACCGGAGAGGCCTCGCCGGGCGTCGAAAATCCGGCTCAGGGAACGTGGTTGTCCCAATAGGAGACTGATTAATTTACCGTGAGCGTGATGAATCCTAACGAATTATTTATCCTTTTTGTCTCGGCAAGCTTCAAAGTCGTCGTCAAGAATCGCCGCTTTAGAAAACCGATCAAGCGACAGAAAACGAAAATATGATAGCGCGATGTTGGACTCAAGTTTGCCGGATCGGGACCGAACTTATCACACCCATTTGCTTGCTCTCAGCCCTGCTCCTGACCGCGCTCACCACTTTGGGAGCAGTGCTGCCACAGGCAACGACTTCCGCAAGCGGCAGCAATGCGGCGCCACCACCGGTGAGCCTGCAAAGTATCGAGGTGCTTCCCGGGCTAAGAATAATGGGCACGATCGGCGCCCTCTTTCGGATTGAATGTAGGAACGAGCTGGCCCAAACGGACGATTGGTATACCCTGAAAAACCTGATTCTGCCGAACAGCCCTTATCTATTCATCGAGACCAATGCGACGAGTACACTAAAGCGGTTTTATCGGGTTACCTCGGACCCGCGTCCACCGCAATTGGTCTGGATTAACCCGGGAGCGTGCACCTTGGGCAGCCCCATCAACGAAGACGATCGCTCCGGCGATGAGGACCCGCAAACAGCGATCACGATTCTCAAAGGGTTTTGGATGGGTAAATACGAAGCGACGCAGGTGGACTATATGTCAGTGATGGGAATTGATCCAAGTGCTTTCGCTGACGATTTGAATCGGCCGGTGGAGAGCGTGACTTGGAATGATGCCACAAATTATTGTGTGAAATTGACCGAGCAGGAACGGCGGGCGGGACGATTGCCGACCGGTTACCTTTACCGTCTCCCGACAGAAGGAGAATGGGAATACGCGGCGCGGGCGGGCACGGAAACGCGCTTTAGTTATGGAGATGATCCGGGTTACACGCTCTTGGATGAGTCCGCCTGGAGCGGAGTAAACAGTGCGGAAACCACCCATCCGGTGGGAACCAAACTGCCGAATCCGTGGGGCTTGTATGATATGCATGGGAATGTTTGGGAGTGGTGTTCGGATCGGTATGCAGGTTCGTATCCGGGTGGCAGCATCAGCGATCCGCAAGGACCGGTTTCGGGTTCCGGCCGCGTGATTCGTGGCGGGAGTTGGAAAGGTCTCACCAGGTTTTGCCGTTCAGCCAGTCGCGGTTCCGGCGACCCGCTGATTCCTGGAAACAACGTTGGATTCCGGGTCGTCCTTGCCGCAGCTACGCCTCGATAACAATCCGGGAGCAGCCACGGACTCTAACTACCGCGGCAAAGCTTTCGCCAGGATTCGACACAGTCGCTCAGACCCAGCCGCTTCAAATAATCGAGGTCAATTTTACTTGGGGCCTCTTTCCCGTCGACGGCATTTAGCTCGTGTTCGAGGCTGTCCGCAACGTGAACCGCCGTGACGGCTGAGAATGCAGATCCGGAGTGTTGATTCGGAACATGGTGAAAGGCGATTGCCTCCAGGATTTCAAGAGGCAGTCCCCAGATTCCCAAGACACACGCGCCAAGTTCCGCATGCGTGGTCCCCAATATTTCCCGTTCGGCTGCTTCGAACGTGATCGACTCTTCCTCGACTCGCTTAACCAGGTGATTATAGTCCTCGGGTAGATTTACCGCCGTCATTAACTTGCCGACGTCGTGCAACAAACCGGCGGTAAACGCGGTTTCGCCAAGTTGCGGGTCGTTGGTTTCCTCCTGCGAGATCCAACGGGCAAACTTTCCGGTTACCAGGGCGTGCGCCCAGAGTTCTTCAAACGAAAAGGCGGAAGATTTGTCTAATTCATACTTGGAGAATGTATGGGCCAGTAGGACCAAAGCTTTGGTGCGTTCGATCCCCAGGTAACTCACCGCTTCAGCGGGACTGGTGATGGTCCGGCCCAGTCCAAAGAACGCGGAGTTCACCAGTTGCAAAAGCTTTGCGGTCATCGCGAAATCATCGGCCACAATCATCCCGATGACCTCGACGGAGGTATCCGGCGATTTCAACTCCTGCACCAGGCGCACATAAACCGAAGGAACGCTGGGCAGTTTGTGCATCCGCGGCAGGAGCCGTTTAATGGCGGGATCGTTAAGCCATTTGTTGAGCAGACGCGCACGATGGACCGTTGTAATTAGAGTTTCAGGCGCGCAACGCTTGACGATGTACTGATGGACTTTGCCATCGCTCTTGACGACCGCTCGTTTGTCCAACGGGTCGAACAACATGATCCGAATCGCGTCCGGGTAACGGTCCATGATCAGGCCCAGGAAGCGCCCATTGTCGTCGCGCTCGATTTCCAAGTCCAAAACCACGACGTCGAACGGGCGCACGGTCATCATCTCCAGCGCCTGGGTGCAGTTCTGCGCGAACGCGATTTCCCATTCCTCCTCGAAACGATCCAGGTCAGGAAGATCCGTTGGTTCCTTTACGACACAGAGGATGCCGCGCTTCATTTTCCCATTTCCAATTGAGTGGTGTCGCGCTCCTTCAGGACTGACACCCCCGAACACACGCTTTTCGGGTGATGGCTGGCGAGACTTCTACGATTCACCGGGTCAGCAAAAGCGGAGAAACCCAAAATCCCCGCTGCCAGCAAGCATCCCGCATTCGACAGAAAATTCAAGTTGAGTTGCAAGAAAACAAGAGCGAGTCGCTCGCGTCGGACAAGGTTGGACCGATCATGACCACAAACTCGCCCTTCAACGAGCGCTTTTTTGTTTCAACCAGCAATTCGGCCGGCGAGCCGCGCAGGAATTCTTCGAACTTCTTGGTTAGCTCCCGCGCCAATACCACCGGCCGGTCACGAAAAAGTTCGTTCAACTCAGTCAGAAGTTTTTCGATGCGATAAGGCGATTCGTAAAGGACAAGTGTGCCTTCAAAGGCGTTCAGCGATTCCAGCTTCCTTCGCCGCTGACCTGATTTGTGCGGCAAGAATCCGATGAAATGAAATTCGTCAGCCGGCAATCCGCTCGCGGTCAGACCGGCCACCAAAGCGCACGGACCCGGGACGGTTTCGACCCGGAAGTTGGCCGCCAGGGCGGCGCGCACTATGCGTTCGCCCGGATCGCTGATGCCCGGACTGCCCGCGTCGGTTACCAGGGCAATCCTCTCGCCGCGTGCCAGGCGATCCACGATTTCCTGGCGGCGTTTGGCTTCGTTGAACCGGAAGTAACTGAGCAGGGGCTTGGAAATTCCAAAGTGCTTGAGTAATTGCCCGCTGCGCCGCGTGTCTTCGGCCGCGATTAGGTCGCATTCCTTCAGGGTGCGCAAGGCGCGCAGGGTGATGTCCTCGAGGTTTCCGATGGGAGTCGCGACCAGGTAGAGGGTGCCAGGCGCGAGCGGGGCGAGTTTCGATTCCATTATCTCGTTTCAATCAGGTCATCCATCAAAGTGACTCTTCAGTCATCGCCATCGAGCGACTCTGCAGATCTTTGTTCAGCGTTCGATCGCCTCGAGATGCCGGTCGAGGCTCGGCTCTAGATCGTGAATGTGGCGCAGCAGACCTCCTGTGAAGTCGACTCGATGTGGACATGGTTGGCGCCGATCTTTTGCAGTCGCGCGCTGACGGCGCGATGAGCCAACTCCGGACGATTGCAGTCCTTGCTCAGGTGACCGAGGTATACCCGGCGCAGATCGTCCGAGATAATCTGTTCTACCACGTCGGCAGCGCTGTCGTTGGATAGATGTCCGTGACGACTGAGGATGCGCTGTTTGATGCTCCAAGGCCGCCGGGTGTCCTCCTGCAACAGTTTCAAGTCATGGTTGGCTTCGAGCAGAAGAATATGGGCAGCCCGGATCCGCTCCAGGACCAGCTTGGTGGCATGTCCCAAATCTGTTAGAAAACCGATGTTTGCTGAGGTTGTCCGCAAGAGGAAGCCGACGGGGTCATAGGCGTCATGAGGAACAGAGAAGGAGTCCACGGTGATATCGCCGACTTCAAACGTCGCTCCGGTGCTGAAGATGCGAAAATCATGTCTGGCAGGGCATTGCGCCGCGATGGCTTCCATGGTGAGGCGGTTGCAAAAAATGGGAACGGAAACCCTGACGCAAATAGCTGCCAAGCCTTGGATATGGTCGGAGTGTTCGTGGGTAATCAGGATCCCATCCAGCGTTTCCGGAGTCCGGCCGATCTGAGCCAGCCGCTCACGAATTTGGCGGCCACTGAATCCAGCGTCGATGAGGATGCGAGTTTGTTCAGTTTCGAGATAGGCGCAGTTACCACTGGAGCCGCTGCCCAGGATTGTGAATCGAATGGCCACAGGCTGAAGCTTAAGAGAGTGAATTGCTCACGCAACGTCTTTTTGAAGATCTTAAACTTTCGGCTGAAGCAGAATGAGCTCGGCCAAAAGTGGTTGGCGCATGGGCCAAAAAGCGGTCTCGCATCCGGTCAGAAGCATCCGACATGCCGCATTCTTGCTTGAGTTATGAATAACCGAGGCCGATAATGAAATCAATGGCGCAAGGAATGTATTTGTCACAAAGAATGTCGCTGCAACAAGTGCTGGCCCCACAGTTGCAGCAGTCGCTCGCGCTGTTGCAGGCACCGACACTGGAATTGCAGGCGATGGTTCAGCAGGAGTTGGCCAACAATGTGACGTTAGAGGAAATCTCCGCCGAATCGGAGCACGAGGAGAAGGAAACCCTTAACGGGGAGGAAACTCCTGCCGATCCCGCGGAACCCCCGGCCGACGTCACCTTCGAAGCCGACGAGGAGCCCGCCAACGGCGAGCCAGCCGATGATTTTCAGGCGGAGATGGAAAAGTTGCTGCAGATCGACCAGGAATGGCGCGATCATTATTCCCAGACCAATGTGTCGGTCCGGCGCACCCAGGAAGACGACGAGAAAAGGCAGTTCATGTTCGACTCACTGGTCGCGAACACATCGCTGCAGGAGGATTTGCTTTCACAACTCAGGCTCTCTGAGTCGAGCGAGGACCTCAAGCCAATTGCTGAGATGCTCATCGGCAACATCGACGACCATGGTTACCTTCAAGCCTCCGTCGAGGAATTGGCCTCGGCCACAAATATTCCACCGGAAAAGATTCTGGAAGTGCTGAAGGTGATTCAATCGTTTGATCCGCCCGGTGCCGGCGCGCGTGATCTGCGCGAGTGCCTGCTCCTGCAACTCGAACGGAAGCGACAACAAAACACGCTCGAGTATAAGATTATCAGCGATCACATGGACGCCCTTCAGAAACGCCGCCTGCCGGAGATCGCGCGAGCCTTCGGGGTCTATGTGGATGAAGTCCAGGACGCGGTCGAGAATATTGCCAAGCTCGACCCGCGTCCCGGTCGAATTTTTGCGCCGGATGATCAGCAGTATGTCGTGCCGGAGGTTTTTGTTCAAAAAGTGGGCGAAGATTATGTGGTTACATCGAACAACGAACACATTCCTCACCTTCGCATCAGCAATACCTACAAAGACGTGATGACGTCTGCCGAGTATGACGGCTCGACCAAAGAATACATACGCGATAAAATCCGCGCGGCGAAATTCCTCATTAAGAGCATCCATCAAAGGCAACAAACGATCTTGAACATTGCCAAAGAGATCGTCGTGCGGCAGCGGGAATTTATGGACAAGGGGATCGCTCACCTCAAACCGCTCACCATGGTGCAGGTGGCCGAAGTTGTGGGTGTCCACGAAACAACGGTAAGCCGGGGTGTTTCGGGCAAATACATGCAAACTCCCCAGGGCATCTTCGAAATGAAGTACTTCTTCACTTCAGGGGTTCAGACCGAGAGCGGAGTCGGCATGTCCAACACCAGTGTGAAGGACATCATCGCCGGAATGCTGAAGAACGAGGACCCGACCCGTCCGCTCCCCGACCAGGAAATTATGCGGCTGCTGAAAGAAAAAGGAATTGTGATCGCCCGGCGGACCGTCGCGAAATATCGATCGGAGATGAATGTTCTGTCCTCGAACCTGCGCAGGATGTATTAGCGCGGGACGGCTCCTGTGATTTCGCGTCTTCGAGACTTTCGCTATTCCGGTCCAGTTACCACGAAGCAATCCGGCGGGTTCCGACGCCCGTCATTCTTCCACCGCGGGTTCGTTTTCGCCGGTTAGAGGTTCAGGCCGCAATCTGCTTTTTCGGCGCGAAGTCAGCACACCGTTTCGACCCGGGAAACATTTTGTGCGGATTGCAGCGACCGTCCGGATCGAAGACCCGGCGCAACGTTCGCATCGCGTCGAGATCGTTGCGCGAAAACTGTTTCTCCATAAAATCGATCTTTTCAACTCCAATGCCGTGCTCCCCGGTCACGCTGCCGCCGAGTTCGATACATTTTTCCAAAATGTCATGCCCGGCGGCCAGCGCACGGCGGACCTGGTCGGGATCACGTTCATCATAGAGGACGAGCGGATGGATGTTGCCGTCGCCAGCATGAAACACGTTGGGTATGCGCAATCCATACTTTTCACTGCACGCCCGGATAAATCTCATGATCTCCGGCAGTTTCGATCGCGGGACGACACCGTCCTGCGTCAGGAAATTCGGGCTCAATCGACCGATCGCACCAAAGGCCCGCTTGCGGCACTTCCAGAGCTCCGCGCGCTCCTGGTCCGTGTTGGCCAGGCGGACTTCCCGGGCGCGATTTTTTTTGCAAATTTCGATCACCCGCTCCGCCTGTCGTTCGAGGCCGGCCGACAGGCCGTCCAGTTCGACGATTAATACCGCTCCTGCGTCCAATGGAAAACCGAATTGATACGCCGCCTCGACCGCCTGCGTGATGAGCTGGTCCATCATCTCCAGAGCGCCGGGAACAATG
>JBDTOW010000035.1:0-12332 GCA_039933075.1 Verrucomicrobiota bacterium
ATCGGACCGCCCGAAGGGCCGCGTCGTTGGCGCAAAGTGATGAGCCTGTCGCCGGCCACCTTCCATGAATTTGCCATTGAACCGAATTTGTTCGATGACAAAGGCATTTTGACCATCGATTTTCAGAATCGGAACGACACGGTCCTGCTATTTCCCTTGGAGGAAGGATTGGAGGTTCTTTACCGTGAAGGCGGGTTTGGGCTGAATTTTTCACGCGGCATTGCCATCATTTACTGCTGGCTTGGGCTGCTGGCCGCGTTGGGGCTGGCCGCGGCAAGTTTCCTTTCGTTTCCCGTCGCGGCATTCATGGCGTTGGGAGTTCTGATTATCGGACTATCGAGCGGCACGATTTCCACAGTGGTGCAGGAGGGGGCGATTTTTGGCGCCAACCACGAGGGGGGCCAAACCGAACCGACGCTGCTCGATCGCGTTATCGTCCCCATCTTCAACCTGCTGTTGAAAGTGATCAAACTGGTTGAGGGATTCTCGCCGATTGATTCGCTAAGCGCCGGAAGGAGCATTACCTGGAGCCAATTGGGGCTGGCGGTTTTGCAAATCTGCGTGTTGATGGGAGGAATTTTCGCTGCGATCGGGATAATCATCTTCACCCGCCGCGAACTGGCCACCGCTCAAACACAGCATTGAGATGAACTGGTTCCGGATAAAATTGTATAAACCGACGCTGATCATCCTGACGCTCGTACTGCTGGTAACCGTCTATTTCAGCGAGAAGCGCCTGAACGAAGACCGCGCCACAATGGGGTTGACGCGCCTCACACCGCTCGAGAACGCGCCGCCAGTCCTGGCTTTCACGACCATCGCACTCGGTGGTTTCCGAGGGCTAATTGCCAACATGCTCTGGATTCGTGCCAGCGATCTCCAGGACGAGAATAAATACTTCGAGATGGTCCAACTGGCCGATTGGATTACCAAACTCCAGCCACACTTCGTCACCGTATGGGTTCACCAGGCGTGGAACATGGCCTACAATATTTCGGTCAAATTCAGCGATCCCCGGGATCGCTGGCTTTGGGTCGAGCGGGGGATTGAGTTGTTGCGCGATCAGGGGCTCAAGTACAATCCGCAGGAGCCTTTGCTCTACCGTGAGCTTGCGTGGTTTTTTCAACATAAGATGGGGGCCGATCTCGACGATGCGCATGGAACCTATAAGCAGGCCTGGAAAGATGAAATGCAACAGGTCGTCCCAACGGGCCGCGCCAACTATGATGACCTGTTGAATCCACAGACCAGCGAGGCGAAGGAGCGGGTCCGGTTGCTGCGGGAAAAGTATAAGACGGAGCCGCGGCACATGAAAAAAGTGGACGAGCAATACGGACCGCTGGACTGGCGGATGCCGGAGACCCACGCCATCTATTGGGCAATGCTTGGCTTGGAACGTGCCAGGAAAGAAGACCTGATCGTCCTGCGCCGGGTTATCTACCAATCGCTCCAACTCGCGTTTCAGCGGGGCCGATTCATCGAGAACAAAGCCGAAGGAATCGTCGAGTACAGCCCCAACCTGGACATCATCCCCAACGCCAATCGCGCTTATGAGGAGATGATGGACCAGGATGCGGAAATGCGCGATCATATCAAAACCGGCCATCGAAATTTTCTGAAGCAGGCGGTTTACTTTTTGTACACTCACAACCGTCTCGCGGATGCGACGAAATGGTTCCGGTACGTCAAAGAGAAATATCCAGGCGCCGTGCCGCCCAACCAAACACTGGACGACTATGCCGTCGAACAGGTGATGACCGATGTCGGCGAAACCTCTCACATCCGAGTCCAGTCAGCCTTGGAAGGCTTCTTGATCAATTCTTTCTACAATCTGGCCATCGGCGAGGACCAACTGGCGTTGGGATACAACAACCTCGCCTTAAAAGTCTGGCAACGTTACCAATTGAAGACTGAACAATCGAGGGATCGCGTTGGCCTTCCGCCGTTCGAGAAGATTCGCGAAGAAGTGAAACAACGAGTGTTGGAGCCTAAGAATGAATTCCTCAGTCCGGTCTTGATCAAACAATTGATGACTGCGCTGGGGATTCCCCCAAGCACCAACGCTCCGGTCGCCCCGCCTTGATCTAATCCGGGTTTGCGCTCATCTTACCGCGCGGGTATCCCACGCATCCCGCAGACCGTCGCCCAAAAAGTTGAGTGCGAGCAAGGTCAACACGAGCGTTCCCCCCGGAAATACGATCGTCCACCAGTAGATCCGGATGGGATTGATCTGCGCCGCGCCGTCGGCAATCAACGATCCAAGACTGGCCTGCGGTGCTTGAATACCCAACCCCAGATAACTCAGGAAAGATTCGTACAGAATCACGGAGGGAACGGTAAGAGTAAGATAAACAATGATTACGCCAAAGACATTGGGCAAAATGTGGCGGAATAAAATACGCGTGTGACTGGCTCCCAAGGCTCGACTGGCATCGACGAAACTCCGGGTTCGCAGCGAAAGCACCTGGCCTCGGACGATGCGAGCCATGGTAAGCCACGAGACCGCTCCCAGCCCCGCGAACAGGAAGAGCAGTCGCACGGTAGCCTCGTCGTTCGATGGCCCCCCCTTATTGAAGAGCCAACTGATTCGGATCAGCCAATTCTTGAAGAAGCCCTCGACAGTTGTGATCAAAACGATGACAAAGACAATTGATGGCAGCGAATATAGTATGTCTACGAAACGCATCATCACGCTATCCCAACGCCCACCCAGATAGCCCGCCACTGCGCCCCACGTTACGCCGATTACCAGGCTGACCCCGGCGCCCACCGCGCCGACCAGCAAGGAGATTTCCGCCCCGTAAATGATGCGGGCCAGCAAATCGCGTCCGTGAACATCCGTGCCACACCAGTGTTTCGCGTTGGGCGGCTCGAATTGGGCGTCCGACAATGCGACTGGCGAGTAAGGGGCAATGGCGGGCCAAATGAGGATCAACAGAATGATCGCTAGCAGAAAGACGGCCCCAATGATCGCCGGACGATTCCGTTTGAATCGCCGCCAGGCGCGTTGATTTGGACTCAGATGTTCCACGGATCAGCCGTTCTGGAGAATTCTGATAACAGGATGCCCGATGTTTGACGGGAAAACGCCAATGCCTATCTGTTCAGCAACCCCGTGGAAAAACCCTCCGCCAGGGCCAGCGCTTTGAGCATCGCTTTGGCTTTGTTGACCGTTTCCTGAAACTCAGCTTCGGGCACCGAATCGTTGACCCAGCCGCCGCCGGCTTGCACATAAGCTTTGCCGTCCTTTAGCAACGCCGTGCGAATCGTGATGCAGCAATCCAGGTTGCCGTTAAACGAAAAGTATCCAACGCAACCGCCGTACGGGCCGCGCCAGGTTTGTTCGAGCTCGGAAATAATTTGCATCGCGCGGACCTTCGGCGCTCCGGTCAGCGTGCCCGCGGGAAATGTCGCCCGCATCAAATCGTAAGGAGTCTTGCCGTCGGACAAATGCCCTTCCACCTGCGAGACGATGTGCATCACGTGGCTGTAGCGTTCGATGATCATCAGGTCTTTGACCTGGACCGAGCCGAAATCACAGACCCGTCCGATATCGTTGCGAGCCAGATCGACGAGCATGACGTGTTCCGCGCGCTCCTTGGGATCGGCCAGCAATTCCTTTTCGTTCGCCAGATCCTCCGCCGGGGTTTTGCCGCGTGGACGTGTCCCAGCGATCGGGCGAATATATACTTTACGATCCTCGCACCGAACGTGGATCTCCGGTGAAGCGCCGACTAAAGAAAATCCGTCCAACTCGAGCAGGAACATGTATGGAGAAGGATTGATCGAACGAGCCGCCCGATAGACGTCGAGGGCTGACGCTTTGATCGGCGTGGAGAATCTTTGGGAGCCGACGACCTGGATAATGTCTCCAGCGGTAATGAAAGCTTTTGCCTTCAATACGTTGGCCAGGAATTTTTCCTTCGGCGTGTTTGACGCGAAGGGGAGCTGCGGCACTTCGATGGGCAAGGTAACCGGCACGTGTTCGCTCGGTTGTTCCAGCAGAGAGATGATCCGGTCGATCTCGCCAATGGCGCTCTCGTACGCGTCCGCGGGGCTGGCATGGTCATCGAGAATCGCGTTGACGAGGATGGTAATCGTTTGCGCAACTCGATCGAAAATAAGCAGCTCGTCGGTGATGAGAAAGTACAGAGTTGGCGTTTTGAGCTCGTCGTGGGGAGGGCGGGGGACGACCGGTTCGATGTCGTGAATGAACTCATAGCCGATAAAACCGACCGCACCGCCGGTGAAACGCGGCAGCGCGGGCAGGGCGACCGGCCGGTAACGCTGCATGATTCGTTGGACTACTTCCAAGCCGTCTCTAACGCACTGTGAACAATCCGGGTCGGGGTTGACAGGGATCGCAAATTTTTCGACGACCTTGCCATTTTCGACGTAATCGATGCGGTTGTTGGTTTGGCGAATAATCGCTCGCGGGTTGCACCCCACGAACGAATAGCGGCCGAGATGTTCTCCGCCTTCTACCGATTCGAAGAGAAACGACTCGCCCTGGCCGCGGATCTTGCGATAGGCGGAGAGCGGAGTTTCAAAATCCGCCAGGATACGGCGTGTTACCGGAATCAAGTTGCCTTGCGCCGCCAAAGTCAAAAACTCATCCTGAGTCGGGTAATACATATCGCATGTTCGATCACCGAAGCTGCCAAAACTTTCCAAAAAGAGAGTTGGTTCGCGAGATAAATGTTTCCTCGGAGCGCGGTGGCCCGACACTGTGTTCTTTCCCGAAGTTTAAACAGACACCCATTAAACGACGGGGCGGCGAATGCGCCGCACCGAAAGCAGCGTGTAGAAGCTGACTGCTACGGCGTAGGTGATGATACCCATGCCGACCGCAAACGGGACCAGGGCCCAGTTGCTGAAGTACATCAGCCCGGCTCCGAGGCTGCCAACAAGAAATGTCTGGGCCAACAGACAGAATAAGTAGAGTCCGAGGCTGGTTTGCGCCAGATGTTCGGAAATCCAGGTACGGTAACGTTCCTCACCCAGCGTGCGCATCAGCCAGGCGGATTGAAAATTACGGGACGCGACCAGGAGGCTGGAAGTTGCGACGACGATGGCGGGCAGCGCCCACAAAGCGAACACCACGCAAACAACGGCGTTGACTACCAGCCCGAGTCTCCAACCAAGTTTCCGGGCGATGGGATTCGCCTCGAGCACCAGATTGGGAGTGGCGATCCAAGTGCTAAGAAAGTCCATCCCGCGCGCAAATACCAGGAGTCCTAAGTAGAGGCAGTACGGAGGGCTGCCAAATTCGAAGAGATCTTCCATTACTTTTTTCGTAGATAGCTTCGGCTGTCATGAGCTGAGCTGCGGCTCCGTGATACGAAACTGTTTACCATCCGCTTCGACCGATCGAAAGAAGCAAGACTTATAACCCTCGTGACACGCCGCGCCGAGCTGGTCCACCTGGACCAGTAGAGTGTCGCCATCGCAGTCGAAGGCGACGTTTTTGACGGCCTGCGTGTGGCCGCTGGTTTCACCCTTCATCCAAAACGTCTGGCGCGAACGGCTCCAGAAGTGGGTCTTGCCGGTGGCGATGGTTTTTTCCAGGGACGCACGGTTCATCCAGGCCATCATCAACACGCGACCAGTGGATTGCTCCTGAATGATAGCCGGAATCAGGCCGTCGGAGTTGAATTTCAGTTTCTCGTAAAAGCTCATGCGATATGAAGAGTAAGGATTCCACGCGGTCCGGCAAATCAAGAAATGCAAGAACGAGACCGTTGCGGACGCCGCCCTTCGCCAGTCGCCTTCCGATGCTGCCGGGCGCTTAGCTGAGGCATCGCCCAACATCTTCTAAACATTGTGAGCAACCCCGCGGGCGGATGCGATACAATTGATGCATTTGCCGGACGGACGACCTTGGCATAATGGCACGGGATGTCTTCGCGCCTGATCCTTCGGCAAGAAAGTAAACCCCACTGCTGCCAGGATACATATCATTCATAAACGAACCGGAATCGTTTGCTTCGCCAGGAATCGCTTAACGTCGCCCACCGTATATTCACCGTAGTGAAAAATGCTCGCAGCCAGGACTGCGTCGGCCTTGCCTTCCAACAATACCGCGGCCATGTGTTCTAATTTCCCTGCGCCCCCGCTAGCCACCACCGGAACGCCGACGGATTCGCTAATCCGGCGCGTGATCACCAGGTCGTACCCCGCTTTCGTTCCGTCCGCATCAATACTGTTCACGACAATCTCGCCTGCTCCCAGCGACACCGCGCGCTGTGCCCATTCGATCGCGTCGAGGCCGGTGGGTTTGCGTCCGCCGTGCGAAAAAACCGCCCAGCGATCCGGGGAATCCTTCTTCGCATCTATCGAAACGACAATGCACTGGCTGCCGAATTTTTCGGCGCCGGCGCGGATCACGTCGGGAGAAGCGAGCGCAGCGGAATTGATGCTGATTTTATCCGCGCCCGCTTTGAGCATGGCGTGCATGTTCTCGACCGTCCGGATGCCCCCTCCAACCGTAAGCGGCATGAAACATCGATCGGCTACCCGTTCGATAACTTCAACCATCGTGGCGCGACCGTGGGCGCTGGCGGTAATGTCGAAAAAAACCAGTTCATCAGCGCCCTGATCGTTATAACGAACAGCCAACTCGACAGGATCACCGACGTTGCGAAGTTCACCGGCTTCCGCTTTGCCGAATTGAACGCCGCGGGTGACGTGGCCATCATGCACGTCCAGGCAGGGAATTACGCGTTTGGCGAGCATCCGCTACAAGCTGGGGTATTTCCCCGCAAAATTCAATCACGCGTTAGCAGCGTGGCACAGATCGATCCCGCGGAAATTTGACGGACGCGAAATTACGGTAGCGACCGCGCTGTCGCTCATGGATGGTAGGACGTCTGCCGTTAATCCATAAATGGGGCGGCGGAAGCTATCGCGGGCGACCACGTCATTTTTTGCCATAGTGAATGCTCATCACTCCGCCGAGGAGATTAATGAACTTCACGTCATGAAAATTCAGGGATCGCATCGCATGAGCGAGGGCTGCCTGTCCGCGGTAATGCTTCAAGGATTCCAAAATGTAGGCGTACGGCGCGGGGTCGCCGCAAAAGAGCCTGCCAAAGACGGGCACGCAGAGCTTCAAGTAGCCGAAATAAAGGCTGCGCCACAGTAAGTTGGCCGGCTTGCCGAAATCAAGGCTCACCAGCCGCCCGGCTGGCTTGAGGGTGCGCCACATCTCGCGCAAGCCTTGGTCCAAATCCGCCAGATTCCGCAACCCGTAACTGACCGTGATGAGATCAAACTGCCGGTCGGGAAATGGAAGCAGGAGGGCATCGGCACACACTAACTGGAGCCGGTCGCCGCGTTGTCGCGCGCCTCGCTGTTGAGCGCGCGCGAGCATCCGGTCACTGAAATCCAACCCAACGACTCGTGCGCCAGCCGACGCGATCGCATGGCTGATGTCGCCAGTTCCGCAACAAACATCGAGAGCGAGATCATCGGGGCGGATCGCGGACAGTTGGAGCAACCGCCGTTTCCAGAGGCGATGGAGACCGAAGCTTTGCAAGTCATTGATTAGATCGTAACGGGGAGCGATCGTGCCAAAAAGATCATTGACCCGAGCCGCCCTCCACTCGCCGGACACGTAAAACTTGCTAGACATGCGTGAGGAGGTTAGCAAAACAAGGGAGTTTTGGGAAATACCGGAAGCAATAGCACTTGGGCCGGAAAGGAGGCGCGACCGTAACGACCGGAAGGAAAACTCTTATCGAAAACAAGTCCTTCCACGGGGTTTTTGTCCTCCAAGAGACAGAACCTCCTTGGTTGCCGGCGCAATGGACGTTGTCCATCCGGGGAATTTTAGGGACCAGAACAAGCTGCCGATAAACCTATCAAGACTAAACTCTTACGAGTCGGACAACGGACTGCGATAGTTATTCATGACGGCGTCACTAACTGCGAATGAAGAAGCTCAATTGTCTCAAACGATTGAGATGTTCGAGGTAATTACCCAATCACAGCCGCAGGACTATCAATCGCTGGAGATTCTTAAGGAGGCTTATTCCAAATTAGGCCGTGAGCAGGACGTTGTCGCAACTTCCAAACGAATCGCGCAGGCTTATGTGCAGTTTGGTCAACTCTCGTCGGCGATTCTGGAGTACGAAAGCATCCTTCAACGGTTCCCTGACGATCCCGACGTTCGGGCGGCGCTGGGGGAGATCGAAAGTAAAGCTAATAATTTTTCGGCCGCGCTTCCAGCGCCGGTTGGAATGGAGTTCGCGGAGAAATCCCAACCCGTTCCGGTGAAGCCCGCGGTGCCCCAGGCAAAAGCTCCGGTCACGGAAGTGGACGATGGGCGACAAACGCTACACAAGATCTTCGTCGAGGGCAAAGTTATCTCTTCGGCCGACTTCAATCTTCACTGGCCAAAAGGCAATTTAAGCGCTAACCCAAAACATGTTCGCGAACCATTTATTCAGATTTTAGCAGACAAAGGAGTGGTGCCGATCGAGACGTCAATGAAGCTAATTTGCGACAAGGCCCGATGCGTGTATCTGCCGCTCAACAAGTACGACATCGACATGGAACTGGCGCGGAGTTTTCCCCGGGACACCTGTTACCGTTGGTGCGTGTTGCCTTTCGATCGAATGAGCAAATCGGTGCTCGTCGCCACCGCTAATCCATTCAATAAACAGGCTGCGCTCGAACTTGAAGAGGCTGCGGGCGGACGTTTGCTGTGGTATCTCACACAGCCTCCTGAGATGCTGAAGATCCTCGGCAAGCTCTTTCACTGATAATTTTTCTCGATGCCGCCGATCAAAACATTTGGAGAACGAATCGCCGACGCTCTGGTCGAAGACGGCCTTTTAACTCCTCTACAGATTCAGGAATTACTCGAGCAGCAGAAGAAAGACGGGACTCGTCTGCTGAAGCTGATACTCGAGAAATCCTACGTCAAGGAAATGGACATGGTGGTGTCGATGGGCCGCGTGCTCAACACTCCGCCGGTGAATCTGGCTCGCGTAGGCATTCCTCAGGACGTAGCCGACCTGGTTCCGCGCGAAATCGCGGAGAACCACAAGGTTCTGCCCGTCTCGCGGTTGGGAGATCGGCTCTTCCTGGCCATGGCCGATCCACTCAACGTGCTGGCTTTGGATGATGTCAAACGGATTACCAAACTTGAAGTCACACCCTTGATCGCTTCCGAAAAGGCGATCATCGACAAACTGAATAACCTGGAGACCGCCAAGTCGAGCATGGAGGACATCATCTCCGACGCGGCCAGGCAGGCGGAAGCGGAGCGGGATGCGGACAATCTTGAAATCTCCAAGGAGGTGGCCGAGGAGGTCAACCTCGATCAACTGGCTGCGTCAGTCGAGGAAGCGCCCGTCATAAAATTGGCAAACCTTATCCTGGTCCAGGCGATTAAGGATCGAGCGAGCGACATTCATATTGAACCCTTTGAAAAACTGGTACGGCTGCGGTACCGCATCGACGGTGCTCTTGCCGATGTGACACCTCCGCCAAAGAACCTCCAGGTCGCGCTCGCTTCCCGACTGAAAATCATGAGCAATCTGGACATCGCGGAGCGGCGTCTTCCGCAAGACGGCCGTATGCGCGTGCGCGTGGGGGGCCGGGATATTGACTTGCGTGTTTCGTTTCTGCCGACGGTTCACGGTGAGAAATGCGTGATGCGTATCCTTGATAAGGGCAACCTCTCGGCCAGCATGGACAAACTAGGCATCGATGCGGAGACCTTTGTCCGTTTCAAGGCCGCCGTGGACGCGCCGCATGGTTTGATACTCGTCACGGGCCCAACTGGCTCCGGCAAAACCACCACTTTGTACTCCGCGTTGAACGAGCTCAACAATCCGGAATTCAACATCATCACCGTCGAAGATCCGGTGGAATTCCAGATTGCGGGGATCAATCAGGTTCCGACCAAGAAGGAAATTGGTTTGACGTTCGCAAATGCGCTGAGGTCGATCCTCCGCCAGGACCCGGACATCATCATGATCGGTGAGATTCGTGACGAAGAGACCGCCGAAATCGCGGTTGAAGCTGCGCTGACCGGTCACCAGGTTCTCAGCACCATGCACTGTAATGATGCGCCCGGGGCCATTGCGCGCCTGGACGACATGGGCATAGCGCCTTTTTTGATTTCTTCCTCGGTAATTCTTTCCGCCGCTCAGCGTTTGGTCCGCAGGATTTGCCCTGCGTGCAAAGAGCCAGTGACTTATCCCTCCAAGATGTACATGGACCTGGACATCGATCCAAACTTCTTCGTGGGCGCAACATTATTTCGCGGCCGCGGTTGCGACCGGTGCAAAAACACCGGCTACTCGGGGCGCCTCGCAATCCTGGAAGCGATGACGATCACCGACGAGATTCGGAAACTGATCATCGCGCGATCCAGCGCTCCGGAAATTGGCAAAGTGGCGTCCAGTCAGGGAATGAAAACGTTGCGCATGGTTGCGTTGGAAAAAGCGCGCCAGGGGTTGACGACACTTGAACAGGTGTTGCTCGTGACGGCCAATCACTGACCGGTTCAGCCGGTTCCCTCGAAGTTCAGGATTCGGACTTGGAAACATTCTCTCGGCGGGATAGTTTTGTCCGCACTGAACGTATGTTGGAACTGACGGAAGCCCGCAATCGCATTGTTGCAGCCATCCAACCCTTGGGTTTTGAATCAGTTCCCCTTTTTGCTTCTCAGGGACGTTTCGCAGCCGATACCATCACCTCACCAATCGATCTGCCGATCTTCGATAATTCCGCCATGGACGGTTACACTGTTCAAGCTGAAGATTTGGCGTCGGCGAGTCCCGAACATCCAGTCTGTCTCCAGCTCGAAGGAGAAATTGCCGCCGGTGCGATTTATCCCGGCGACCTCGCCTCGGGGAAATGTGTGCGGTTGTTTACCGGCTCGCGATTGCCGCGTGGAAGCAACGCCGTGGTGATGCAGGAAGAGGTTCGGATCGACCCGAAGCAGGCCAGCAGCATCTGGTTTTCTGCCGCAGCCCAACCTTGGGAAAACGTCCGATTGCGTGGCGAAGATGTCAAGCGCGGTGCTGTTCTGGTGCAGAAAGGAATGCGGTTGACGGTCGGCCGAATCAGTCTTTTGGCCGCCGTCGGATTGACCACATTAAGCGTCGGACGGCAACCCAATGTGGGACTGTTGGCGACCGGCAGCGAGTTGCAAGAGGGCGGTCAACCGCTTGGCCCTGGAGAAATCTACGAGAGTAACCGAGTCGGCTTATCCTTCTTTTTGGCGAAGCTCGGAGGCAAGCCAGCCATTTATCCGCTCATCAAAGACAATCTGGCTGCCACCCAGGCGGCCTTGGAAACGGCTTTCCGGGAATGTGACATCGTCATCACGTCCGGTGGTGTTTCGGTCGGTGAGTTCGACTTTGTTAAAACCGCTTTCCAAAGCATCGGTGGCAATCTGGACTTCTGGAAGGTAGCCATACGGCCAGGCAAACCTTTCGTGTTTGGCCAGCGGAAGGAAAAATTTCTTTTCGGTCTCCCAGGAAATCCGGTGTCAGCAATGGTCACCTGTCTTGTCCTTGTCCAGCCGGCCGTTCTTAGGCTTCAGGGCGCATCGAACGCTGCTCTCCCCGATCGGTGGGGTATCCTGGCCGAAACGCTGTCCAACCACGGTGATCGGCGTCACTTCATGCGCGTGAAAGTGAATGACGAAGGCAAGATCTGCTCCGCCGGGACACAGGCTTCACATATTCTGAGTTCCTTCGCGGAAGCCGACGGTGTAGTCGATGTGCCGTCCCAAACAACTTTGCAGCCAGGCATGCTGGTCAGGATTCTAACTTGGGATTGACCGCGGTCGGCCGCTAAAACTTGCGTTTTTGAAATTCCAGAACGGCGGGTTTCGGGGCGAGGAACCTTGACGCGGGCTGCGAGTCGAACGCCGGCCTGGAACTCGACTGACCGAGGAGTTTCGCATTTAAATCGTCGAAGGCTGGCGGCTGGAGCCCGGCAGGAACGAAACCATTCGCCTGGAGACCCGAAAGCGCTCCAAGTGGATTGGGAGCGCGGCTGAAATCTTCCACCGTTCTACCTACGACGGGATTGATCTCCTGGCGGGTGGAATCGGGAGCTGAATTAATCGGATCGTACTTCGCAGGGAGGGATGTTTTGGTGGCGTAAGGGTTCAATATTTTGAAAAAATCATCATCGCGGTCCTTCTGCGGAATCTTGAACTCCGGTGCCTCCAGACCACTGACTAGCGACGACGACATATTGGGGCTTTTTTGATTAAACAAACCACCGGTGAATTCCTTCGAATCCTGATTCTGTCCATCAGAGCGGCGTTTTTCATTGAACAGGCTGTTCCAGTTCAGAGTTGA
>JBDTOW010000036.1:0-12293 GCA_039933075.1 Verrucomicrobiota bacterium
AACCTTGCGCCGATAACTGGCTGACCACCCGGTGGAATTTTCCTTTGTCGCTGGGAGCATAGGAATTGGCGCAATTCGCCACGACCTCGTCGGAATCGTCGCACACCAGCGTGTGCCTCATCCCCAGGAGGCGAAAAACATTCGCGTCTGTCCAGGCCCGAAAAGATTGTCCCGTCACTCTGGCAACCGCGGCGGCAAGCAGGTTATAGCCGGTGTTAGAATACAAGTGTTCCTCGCCTGGCGCAAAGTCCAATTCGCGCTGTCGCCGGACCATTTCGAGGATCGTGTCGAACGTAACCGGCCCCGCCATATCCAGACCCGAGAGGCCGAGGGTTCCCGGCCAATCGCGCAGGCCGCTGGTGTGATAAAGGAGATTTCGGATCGTGATCGGCTTCCCGAAATCCGGCATCTCAGGCAGGTATTTGCGAATGTCGTCATCGAGGGAGAGTTTTCCCTGCTGAACGAGCATCGCCACGGACAGTCCGGTGAATTGTTTGGCGACCGAGGCGACATCAAAAAGCGTTTGCGGAGTGATCGGGATGCGATGCTCAAGGTTCGCATAGCCGTAACCGTGTTGATAAATCAAGGAGCCGTCTTTGACGATTACGACGGCTGCGCCCGGCGAATCGGTTCGGTCCCAGTGGGCGAACAAGTGATCAACTTTCGTGTTGTTGCGGGAACGGTCATCGCATCCGGCAAGCAGGAGGCAAATTCCCAGTGTGCTCGCTGCCAAGCGGCGGCGAGCGCGGCGGAGAGGGTGACTTTGCGGTTCAACACAAACCTCTTGGCAAGGCGAATCACTCACGTATGCGATGTTACGTCCAATGATTCGGACGCTGGCACGCCCGGAGTGACGCGCCCCGCCTTGTCCAACGATTCCAATTGTCTTCACGTAGTCCTCGTACGCCAAGGGAGAGATAAGCAATCCGCCGCTGTTCTCAAAGGAAATAAAACCACAGTCGAAGAGATGATCGAAGATTGGGATAACAATTTCAAAGTGTGCCACTACCGAAGTTGCAAGTCTCCTGACGCCTTCGATAACATCCGTCCTCGTGATAAGTCAGATCGAAGTGATGGTGGGCTTGTTGTTTGCGGTAGCGGCGCTGGCGTTGCTCGCCCGCGCGCTGCGCATCCCTTATCCGATCCTGTTTGTCATCGGCGGGTTGTTGCTGGCGTTGATTCCCGGACTTCCCAGAATTCGACTTGATCCGCAGTTGGTTCTGCTTTTTTTCCTGCCGCCGATCCTTTTCCCGGCAGCGTTGTTTACCTCGTGGCGCGATTTCCGCGCGAATCTCCGTCCCATTTCCCTCCTCGCCGTCGGTCTGGTTCTGTTCACCACGACGGTAGTTGGCTATCTCGCGCATTATTTCATCCCAGACTTGTCGCTCGCCGCCGGATTTGTTTTGGGTGCGATTGTTTCCCCACCGGATGCCATCGCGGCCACGGCGATTGCCAAACGTTTGCAACTTCCCCGCCGCATTGTCACCATTTTGGAAGGCGAAAGTCTGGTCAACGACGCGACGGCTTTGGTGGCCTATCGCTTCGCGGTCACAGCCGTGGTCACCGGTTCGTTTTCGTTAGCTCAGGCGAGTGGAAAGTTCTGCCTCGTGGGCCTCGGTGGGATTGGTATTGGCCTGATCGTGGGCTGGCTGGCGGAGTTGTTTCACCGGCGCGTGGATGATGCACCGATTGAAATCACGGTTTCAATACTGACACCGTTTGCCGCCTATCTGCCCGCCGAACGGCTTGGCGTTTCCGGCGTGCTCGCGGTCGTGACCGCCGGTCTGTATCTCGGCTGGCGTGCGCCCGTAATCACTGACTCCCGCACCCGGCTCCAAGCCGCACCCGTCTGGGAAATGATCGTTTTCCTTTTGAACGGTTTCATCTTCATCCTCATCGGGCTGCAACTTCCCGACGTGTGGGATCGTCTGGCCGGCCGTTCTCTTTCTCAACTCGTATGGTATGCCACGATCATCAGCTTCGCGGTAATTCTTATCCGCATTCTCTGGGTTTTTCCGGCGAGCTATCTGCCGCAGTTGTTGTCCAAAAGAATCCGGGCGAACGAACCCCAACTCAAGTGGCAGCGCGTCACGATTGTCGCGTGGACGGGCATGCGCGGAATCGTTTCCCTTGCGGTCGCGCTGGCATTGCCACTGGAGATCAATGATCGCTCGCCCTTTCCCGGCCGCGATTTGATTTTGTTCCTCACGTTCGTCGTTATATTGGTCACGCTCGTGGTGCAAGGTTTGAGTTTGCCTTCGATCATCCGATGGCTCGGCGTCGAAGCCGATGGTGCCGCCGAAAAAGAAGAACGTGAAGCCCGGCTCAAAGCCAATCAGGCCGCCCTGGCCAGGCTCGATGAAATCGCCCAATCCGAACAACCATCGAAGGCGGACGCGCTGGAACGTTTGCGCATCGAATACGAAGATCGCATCCGACAATTACAAATTCCCAAATTGGAAAATGCCAACACACCGCGCCATCAGTTTTCTACCGAGTACGAGCGTCTGTCGCACAAAACACTCCAGGTCGAACGCACCACTATTCTTCAGCTTCGGAATGATCTTGTCATCAACGACGACGTCTTGCGCATAATCCAACGGGACATTGACTTGGCTGAAGCTCGATTGCGGCATCAGTAACGGTCTCAAAACAACAACGAATAGATCTCATGAACACAAACTCAAAAAAACTCGAAGGCAAAGTCGCACTCATCACCGGCGGATCGCGCGGGATCGGCGCGGCGATTGCGAAACGTTTAGCACAGGACGGCGCGGCCATCGCGATCACGTACAGCAGCGCGCAGCCGAAGGCCGTGGAAGTGGTGGGATTCATTGAGTCGCTGGCGGAAGAGCTTTGGCCATCCACGCCGACAGCGCTGATGCCGGCGCGTTGAAGAACGCCGTGACTGAAACAGTGCGAACTCTCGGCCAGCTCGACGTGCTGGTCAACAACGCGGGAATCGCGGTGATTTCGCCGCTCGACCAGTTCTCGCTCGACGATTTCGACCGCATGGTGGCGGTCAACATTCGCGGTGTTTTCGTCGCCACGCAGGAGGCCGCCCGCCAGATGGGCGACGGCGGGCGCATCATTACCATCGGCAGCGTGAATGCCGACCGCATGCCCTTCGCGGGCGGCGCTGTTTACGCCATGACCAAGGCGGCGGTCGCCGGTCTCACCCGTGGACTTGCCCGCGACCTCGGACCACGCGGCATTACGGTCAACAATGTCCAACCCGGCCCGGTCGAGACTGACATGAACCCGGCGGACGGGCCGTTCGCCGAGAGTCTGAAAGGCCTCATGGCCCTGAAGCGTTACGCCAAAGGCGACGAAATCGCCGGCCTGGTCGCGTATCTGGCCAGTCCCGAAGCCGGTTTCGTCACCGGTGCAAGCCTGACGATTGACGGCGGGTTCTCCGCCTGATCGCTAAGCTTGAGATTACGGTGCTATCACACGCGTCTGGATGGTTGAGTGCAAGTGGACCGGGTCCGCCGGCGCTTATTGTCCGAACTTTTTCCCCTGTTATCTGAGGGGGAATGTCAATGGCGCCTCACTTGACCGGATTTGGCGGATTCAAGTATTTCGCGAGAAACCGGTAAATCTCCGCGCGCGATTCCTTGGCGAGCCTGGTATCAAGCCGGTTGAAGGCATGGCCTCCGGGGGCATTCGTGTAAACCTTGTAATCGAAGTTCTTGCCCGCGGCTTTGAGCGCTTGGACCAGGTGTTCAACCTCAAGCACATTCACGTCCTCATCGTTGGTTGTGGTGTGAATCAGCAGGGGCGTTTGGAGCTTTTCCGCGTTCCAAGCCGGGGAGCGACGACGGTACTCGGCGACGTTTTCTTCGGCGGTCTTGCCAATATAGTACGGCGCGGAAAAGAGGTCGCGATAAGTTTGGCTCTTGTAGCCCATCCGCGCCACCAGGTCGCTCACGGGCACACCGGCATACGCGACTTTATAGTCCGTCGGATGCTCGAAGATGTTCATGAGTGTGATCATGCCCCCGTGGCTCCAGCCGAGAATCCCGACCCGATCGGCATCCACTTCCGGATGGTTCTCCAGCATCCACTGTTTGCCCGAGAGGACGTCTTCGTTCTCCAGCGCGCCATAATCGATCTTTTCCCAGTAATCTTTTCCGTAACCGGTGCTGCCGCGATATTCGGGCGCAATGATCGCATAACCCTGCTCGATCAATTCGCGCACGGTATGAAACTCGTCAGGAGTTCGGAAGTCGCCATGGACGCCTCCATGCACCAGGACAAGTAATGGGAATTTTCCTTCGGCCGGGGATTTCTTCGGCAGGAAGGAGTAAGCGGGAATGATCAGCGGGTTGCCGGCGCCCTGGGCGGTTGGGTTGTTCGTCACGCGCGCCGGCGAGCTCGTGTAATAGACCTTATCCACCACCGCGAGCTCTTCGAAGCGCCGGAACCACTGCACGTCGTCGATTCTCATGGTCAATTCTTCCTTCGCATAGCGCAGAGCTTCATGGAGCTCCTTGACTTGGTCCTGAACGGCAGCCGCTGGTGGCGGCGGGGCCGATGGCAGCGGCGCCTGGGCGCGGGCGAACGGATGGAAGAAACACACCAACGAGGTGGCGGCCAAGGACAAGAGCAGGCGGGTCATAACTTTTCGGAGTCCCTATTGAGCTGATGGTTCGCGGTTGAGGATATGTGGGGCGCGATGGGTTGGGCGAGCCCAATTTTGAGGAAGAACCGGGAAACCACGAAGGCGAGCTCGAGATTTCGTCGGTCAATCAATGCTCTGCTTCGGTACGGCCGGCTTCAACGACCAGGCCTGGAGCCGGGCGACGTCCTGTATCTTCGGCGCGCGAAATCCTTCTTTGTGGATCACCCAACCGCCAAATAGTTCAGGTGTATCCTTGGCGACGTGCTGCGCGGGCAAAACTTCGATGTTGCTGCCAAGCTCCACTCCTTCTTCGACGGGAAATTTTCCATTTTGACGTCGGTGCTCGTAAACACGGGCTAGAGCCACAAGGAAACCCGCCGGAGCAACCGGATCAGCGCCAACAAAAACTCGCGCCGGCACGCGCTGTTCGGTCCGGATAAAATCGAGCACATCCCTTGCTGCGTCACGGAAGGAAGGCCAGGTGAGATGGGTCAATGACGCCGAAGGGAGCGGAGGACTATCGGGCCCCAGGAGTCCTTTCGCCGGCAAAGGGAAGCCGGGCGATTTGCCCTCGAGCAATTCGTTGACCGCGACGGTCAACAATTCGAATTGGTCGGCGACCGAATACGCGCGGTTTTCAATGACTTGAAAGTCGGCACCGGCAATGCCTTTGGCGGCGAGTCGCTGGGCGAGCGCGGCTAGATCTGGTTCGGTGGCGCCTTCGGTGCGGACGGTATCCGGGTACAGTCTGGGGAGATCGCTGGCAGTCACGAAGCGCACCTTTGGAATCGAGCGGATGTGATCGATGTATTCGCCGAAACGTTTGAAGGCGGCCTCGGTTTCCGCGGCGGGCCGTTGCGGAGGCGCTTTCCATTCTTCCCGCGGCGGATTCGCCCCGCGTCGAAAATTCACACCGTCCCAGAACTCCTGGTGGACCCATTCGCAGGGGTGATAATAAATGCTGATGAGCCCGCCGCCTTCGTTGCGCAGCCGGTCGACGATCGCGGAGACTTTCTTCTTCGCCGGTTCGACGGCTTGTGGATCATGCAGGTCCATGCGCGTCCAATTGGGTGACATGTCGTAAACCACCAGCGCATTTGCAAACCAGAACGGCTTGCCGTTCAATCCGACATGCGACCCCTCGTCGACGTAACAAGGAACGCCGCCCGGAGCGACGCCGATTTGTTTCAAGGCCGCGATCGTTTGCGCCCCCCACGATGATCCCGGCTGGCCGTAACAGGAAAGGGTATTGACGGAAAAGATGCGCCGCACATCCGCGGCGCCGCCACCTTCGCGACGAACAAATTCGGCCATGCCGTCCACCAGACCGCAATCCGCGAGATACTCGCTCGGGGTCGGATGAACGGAGTGAAAGTTCGCGTGATAGCCGATGTCGTGTTGTCTAAGCGCGCTGATAACGTCGTGGCGTCCTCGCTTCTCGAGCACTCGCGCTTTTTCACCCACCAGCTTGAAGGTCGCGAGGATTCCCCGCTGCGAGAGCATTTCCGCCAGGCGCTTCGCGGCATCGTCGGCGGCCGGCAGAAGATAATCCTCCGTGTCGAACCAGAGGATCACGTTGATGGTCGGAACCGATTTTTCCGCCGCGCCGGTGGACGTGGGGGAGAATAAAATCGAAACGATGCCGGCAAGAAGGCAGAAAGCTTTTCGAGCAAATGATTTCATGAAGAAATTGTTACTGCGGTTGGCGCGTATAAACAAGCCATCAAAAACATGGAAAATTGTGGCTTGACTTGATTTTCCGGCGGGCGCTCATTGCTTGCATGACCCGCATAAATCGACGCCAATTCATCGAGACTGGGACCGCTGCGCTCGCGTTTGCTTCATGGGCCAATCCATTGCACGCGGATTACCAGAAGTTGAAAATCGGGGTGACCGATTGGAACCTCAACCAGGAAGCGAATCCGGGTTCGATCGAACTCGCCAAGAGCATCGGTTTTGACGGCGTGGAAATTAGTCTGGGACGCGCGCGAGATCGATTGCCGCTCAGCGATTCTTCGTTGCAGGAACAATTCCTGGCCGAAGCCCGGAAGCGCCAATTCCCCATCGCCTCGACTTGTCTTGATATTCTGCATCAGAATTATCTCAAGAACGATCCGCTCGGCAAGCGGTGGGTCGCGGAAGCGATCCCGCTCACGCGCAAACTGGGCGCGCGCGTGATCTTGCTGCCATTCTTCGGCAAGGGCGCGCTCCTGACGCGGCAGGAGATGGACTATGTCGGTGATTGTTTGAAGGAGATTGGGCCGGAAGCGGAGAAAGCAGGCGTCATCCTGGGCGTCGAGGACACCATCTCCGCCGAAGACAATGTTCGCATCCTGGATCGCGCGCATTCCAAGGCGGTGCTGGTTTACTACGATGTCGGCAATTCGCAACAGAACGGCTTTGACATTTACAAAGAGATTCGCTGGCTCGGCAAAGATCGCATCTGCGAGTTCCACCTAAAGGACAATCCGCATTTGCTCAGCCACGGCAAGATTGATTTTCCAAAGGTAATCCAGGCGATTGTGGACATCGGCTTCACCGGTTGGGCGCACCTCGAGACGGACTCGCCGTCCGGCTCAATTAAAGACGACATGCGGACCAACCTGAGTTATGTCCGCAACCTTTTGGCGCAACATTGAGGTGCCGCTTCAGCGGTTCATTTCGGCCCCAGATTGGATCAAGAACCGGTTGAAGCCGGGTACGTGCTTAGTTAGTAAGAAGCGAAGGTAGGGACGGCGCGCTGCGCTGTCCGCGCCGCGTCCAGCGGCGCAACTGGGTGCGGGATTCGAACGCCGCACATCGTTCGTTCCGCCCGCTGGACGCGGGCGGGGACATCGCAGCGCGATGTCCCTACCACGCGATAAAGCCGGTGTCCCGAATGCACCTCGACTCTCTTCAAGGGGTCCATAATTTCGGCGTTCCGGGGAACGAGGTTAAAGTGTTTACTCGACGGGCTTTGATTTTGACGTAAGGCGCGACATAGAGGCTACGATGCGCAAAGCTGCCAGGCTCGGCGCGCGCATCGGCATGGCGGGGTTCGACCAAATCTTCAATGGCAAACCCGCTTCGGCACAATCCACCCAGAATTTCCTCCCAACGATGGAGGAACTCGAGGTTGTCCGCTTCGCGATGCAAACAACCCTCGACGAGCGGTGGCAACGGCCCCGTTCGATAGTATGCCTCGCTCAAAACGTAACCCCGGCTTGACGGAACGAGACCGGCCTGCAAACTCACCGGTTGTTTGTGTTGGCTGATATAGAGCCCGTCGGGTGCGACAACGCGGGCCACTTCGCGGTAGACCTTCAGAATATCAGGCACATAACATGTGCTGACGGGTTGGATGACGATTTCAAAACTGGCGGCCGGCAACCTCGACAAGTCATCCATCGAAGCCTGGACAACCTTGATATCGAAGCCGTGCGTCTCGGCTGCTCGTTCATCGAGTGCGAGCATCTCCGGGCTGAGGTCTACCACGGTTACGTCAGCGCCCGCGGCGGCACAGAGGGCGCTTTGCAGTCCGCCCCCGCTGGCCAGGCAGAGGACGCGTCGGCCGGTGACATTTCCGCCAAGCCAGCCTTCGGGATCGAGAATCGGCAATGGATTCGCAAGATCCTTGGCGAGTACAGAGCGCGTGTGCCGGTTGCCGGACCGCGCTCGTTCGTCCCATGCGCGACGATTATGCTCGTAGAGGTCATTCATCTTCAAATCGTGAATCACTGTGAACCGCGGAATTGCCTTCTGCGACACGTCAGCAACTGCCAGTGCGCTCGAACTTTCGGATGCTCTGCCGATTACAAATCGGCGATACAGCAGATTTCAAATCTGCGCTACGATGACGCGCTGTGCGCTAAGTACATTATGCCGATTCATCGGGGCTCGTCCAGAATGAGTGCTTCACAAATGAACCGAAAAATGATAAACTTCCGGCGAACACAATGACTCACCTCACTCGCAACTGCGCTGGAATGCCTCGTCGGGACTTTCTGCAGCTCGGCATCGGAGGTTTGTTGGGACTCGGGTTGACGGACTTGCTCCGGTTGCGAGCGAGCGCCGCGGTGTCTTCGCCGTTATCCGCCAAGGCCGGTGGCAAGCAGGTCAACTGCATCCTGATCTGGCTCGATGGCGGGCCTTCGCATTACGAGACGTTCGATCCCAAGCCTGATGCGCCATCGGAGATTCGCGGTGAGTTCAAGGCGATTCCCACCTCGGTTCCCGGCATGCAGTTCAGTGAGGCGGTGCCGAATCTCGCCAAGGCCGCCGACAAGCTCACGATTATTCGTTCCATTTGCCACAAAGACCCGAATCACGGCGGCGGCAACCATTACATGATGACTGGCGCGCCCACGCCGGTGCCAGTTGCCTGTGGCGCCTTCGTCACGTTCCATCCATCGTTCGGCTCGATGGTGTCGTATCAACGAGGCGTGCGCGACGGGATGCCGGCTTACATGTCGATGCCGCAGGTGTCACGCAGCGGCGGTCCGAATTTCCTTGGCGGCAAGCACGCGCCGTTCGTCATCAACGGTAATCCGAACGACAAAGGATTTCAGGTGCGCGACGTGGTTCTGCCACCCGAGATCAGCGAAGGCCGCGCGGCTTCCCGCCGCGAATTGCGCGCGTCGCTGGATCGGATGAAACGCTACACCGATAAGCTGGCCGAGGATCCCTCGGTGAGCTTCGATCAATACTACCAACAAGGAATCGATCTCGTGCTTTCACCGCAGGCGCAGGCCGCGTTCGACATCCACCGCGAAGACGAGAAAGTGCGCGATGCCTACGGACGAAACGATATTGGCCAGCGGTTACTGCTGGCGCGACGACTCGTGGAAGTGGGGGTCTCGTGGGTGACGGTTTATTACGGCGGCTGGGATCATCACACGAAGATCTTCGAAGCTTTCAAGGCTGAAGGAGTAAAGAAGATGGACGTGGGAGTGGCGGCACTGATCAACGATCTCGACCGACGCGGTCTGCTCGACAATACGATGGTGATCATGCTCGGCGAATTCGGCCGCACTCCAAAAGTGAACAAAGACGCTGGCCGCGATCATTGGCCGCACGCGATGTCGGTATTGATGGCAGGAGCCGGAATCCCGCGCGGACAGGTGGTGGGCGCGACGGACGCGAAGGGCTACTATGCTTCAGAGAACGTTCATCATCCCGAGGAGTTCGCGTCGTCGCTCTACACCAAGATGGGCATCGATCCAAACCAGGTGTTGCACACCAACACGGGCCGCCCGGTCCAACTCGTGAGCAACGGACGGTTGATCAAGGAATTGTTTGCGTAGAAAGGTCCTGCTCTGCTTAGTGAGGCTTATCCAGCTTTGCGCCCCGATTTGCTGGATTGTGCCGCGTGCCGCATCGGGTGCTGCGCCGACGCTCGAACACCTTTATCCCGTCGCAGTCCAACTCGGCACGACAAATATCATTAGCGCCGTCGGCAAATTCGATCCATGGCCGCCGAAAGTTTGGCTCGATGCGCCTGGAATCGTGTTCAACGCAGAAACGAACAGCGGCAAATTCACGGTCGAGATCGCGGCGAACGCGTCCGTCGGAACGCACCTGATTCGCGTCTTCAACGAACAGGGCGCGAGCGGGCCGCGGTTTTTGATCATCACTCGTGAACCGCAGGGCGCCGAACAAGAACCGAATGATGATTTCTCGAAACCGCAACCGGTGGACGTGAACCACCTCCCGGTGTCAATCAATGGCCGACTGGATAAGTCCGGAGACGTCGATTCATTTGCCGTCGCGCTGGAAGCCGGGCAGACGCTGATCGCATCGGTCGAAGCCTACATTCTGGCCTCGCCGGTGGATGCGGTGTTGCGTCTCGTCGATTCACGCGGTGTGCAGGTCGCGCTCAATCACGACGATGGCCGCACGCTTGATCCGCTTCTCGCGTGGACAGCGAAGGTGGCTGGCACCTACGTGTTGCAAGTGTTCGGCTTCGCTTATCCCGCGACAGCCGACGTCAACTTCACTGGCGGCGCTGCCTGCGTCTATCGCCTGCACCTCTCACGCGAACCGTATTTGAGTTACACACTGCCACTCGGGGTGCAGCGGGGGAAGCGGACACTGTTGCGTCTTTTCGGCTGGAACCTTGGAGCCAACCTCGGACGCGAAATCGAGTTCGACGGCTCGAGTTTGTCCGAGGATCAACGGCAAGCTGTATTAGAAATCCCGGGAATTGAGAAGGGGCTGATGGTCCCGGCAGGCGACGGTGTGGAATTGAATGAGAAGGAACCGAACGACTCGGCCAGCGATGCGATTCGCCTCGAGCTGCCCTTCGCCGTAACCGGGTGCATCGACCAGGTTGGAGATCAAGACCGGTTCGCTTTTGCGGCGAGGAAAGGTGAAAATCTCCTGCTTCATGTTCAGTCTGCTTCCCTTGGTTTCGCGCTCGATGCCTTGCTCAAAATTGAGGATCTCACAGGCAAGGAACTGGCGAAGAGCGACGACGGCGGGACCGCCGATCCTGTTCTGGAATGGACGCCGGGGGAGGACGGCACGTTCGTCGCGGCAGTGGGCAACGTTCTGAATCGAGGGGGACCAGACCTTCTTTATCGGTTGAGCATTCGAAGGCCGCCGCCGGCTCTAAAAGCGATTGTGGCTGAAAACGAGATGAGGATCGAGCCTGGAAAAACCAACGAGATCAAAGTCACCGTCACCCGGCTCCACAATTGGAAGTCCAGGCTGTCGGTTTCAGCCAGGAAATTGCCGGCTGGGCTTAAGCTCGATCGGGTGGAAGTTGCCGACAAGGACAGCGAAATCTCGCTGAAGCTGGTGGCGTCGCCCGATGCGAAACCCTTCAGCGGCCCGATTCAAGTCGTGGTTACGGAGGCCGAGTCGGGGAGAGAGCATCGTGCGATCGCCGAGCTGATCACTTCCTCGGTCAATAATGGCGTGCCGAATGGATTCAACAAATTGGTCATCGAATCCACGGAGCAACTCTGGCTCACGGTGTTGCCGGCCACCGTCTCGAAAGCGGCCAGCGCGAAATGACTCGAGCTACTGCGTCACATTCTCGTTTTAAATATCCGCTGGTGTCCGGTGGCGGGGATGCTGACAGTGTAACTCTTGCCGGAGGGATCGACCGAGAGCTTGATGAAGTTGGCCTGGCATTTTTCCTCTAGATTCGCAATGGATTCCTTGGTCGTGTTGTTTTCCTGGTCAGTTCGCAGGTTGAGATGGATTTGATAGATTGCCTGGATGGATGGCGTTGATTTCAGGGTGGCGAAAGTTTCGGAGCCGCAGCCTTTTTTGGTTCCGTTGCTCATAACCGAAACCGTGGGTTCCAAACTTCGCACCAGGAGCGGATTATTGCTCAGGTCCAATCCGTGGTGGTCGACCTGGTAAACGTCAACTTTTCCGATTAGATTAAGCGGGCAGACGAGCTGGCTTTCAATGTTCCAAGTCAGATCGCCTCCGTCGAAGAATCTGAAATCACCGAATTCGAGCAATAGCACGATGCTGTTTGCATTGTCCGAAGTATCTTTTTCTTTCAGCCTTGCCTGCGCGCACAGTGGATTTGGTTTCGCTTCTACTCTTTCAGGTTTGGCGAACCGTTGCCTGGCTGCCACGCAGCGAAGTCGGAGCCGCGGCGTTTGCCTGCTTTCGGGTTGAGCGAGTTCAACTTCTTCCCCGTGATCGCTCCGCTGCCACTTGTAAGCACCAG
>JBDTOW010000037.1:0-12137 GCA_039933075.1 Verrucomicrobiota bacterium
GTTGCGGTATCCTTGTTTGACGTGAAGGATCCAACCAAGCCTGCCTTGTTGAGCAAAGTTCCTCTCGGCGATAATTATTCGTGGAGCGAAGTAAACTCGGATGAGAAGGCTCTGACCGTGCTGCCCGACGCGGGGTTGATTCTGGTCCCGTATCAAGGCTACACCACGAACGGCTATGCTTCACAAGTCCAACTTATCGATCTGGGCGCAACTTCGCTGACGGCACGCGGCGTGATCGAACATCGCCTCCAGCCTCGTCGCGCGACCCTCCATGGCGACCGCGTCCTTTCGATCTCGGGCCGGGAGTTGATCACGGTCGATGCCACCGATCGCGACCATCCGACGGTCACGGCGGACACGGCACTCTCCTGGCCGGTTGATCGGCTCTTCGTTCAAGGTGATTTTCTCCTCGAGATCGCGAATGGGAACAGTTGGAATTCAGACGATCCAACCCTTCGGGTTACTCTGGCCAACCAGGTTGACCAGGAACTCGGCGCCTTCAATCTCGGCAAATTCCCGGTTCTCGGCGCGACCTTGAAAAGCGGTCGATTGTATGTGGCGCAGGGCCAGGTGGACACCGGGATCATTTACATTCTCGACGCCAACGGGGAGCAAGTTGCGGTTCCAGACACCAACGCTCCGAATCTGTTCCTGTCGATTTTTGATGTGAGCCAATTGCCCAAGATTACGCAGCTTGGCGCGACAAGCGCGATCGTTCCCCAACTCGGTTGGAGTCCGAATCTGCAACCCGTGTGGCCGCGACCGGAAATCCTGGTCTGGTCGGGCGGAGGCGGGTGGCCAATCTGGTGGGGTTGGGGAGGGGGGGGTATCAGTCCGTTGGCAAGAGTTGCCAGCGACGTTGCCTCGACGAGCTTTGCCCGGCCCTGGTTCTGGGGAGGCAGTGGCGGACGCCTGCTTGCCTTCGACGTGAGCAACGCCAATGCACCACAGTTCAAATCGAATCTCGACCTCGGAACCAACGGATGGTGGAGTTTCAGTTCCACTTTCGCCACCGATGGTCTTGCGTTCCTGAGCCATCAGACATCGGAGTTTATCGAAGGCGTGTTGCCGCCCGGACAATTGCCGCCGACACCCACGGTCGTCGTCGACAAGGAAACCGGCCAGGTTGTCACCAATCAACAGCCGTTTGGGACGTGGGTGCAGAGGTACTATCTGGACGTCGTTGATTACACTGACGCGGCGAATCCTACTCAACGCAAACCCGTGAACATCCCGGGGACGCTCCAGGGCATTTCC
Organism: Verrucomicrobiota bacterium; assembly: GCA_039933075.1. Lineage (GTDB taxonomy): Bacteria > Verrucomicrobiota > Verrucomicrobiia > Limisphaerales > JACPZS01 > JBDTOW01. Next base: position 1,258 of record JBDTOW010000037.1, read on the forward strand.
GTGGGCGGCGCATTGCTTTACACCTCCGGCTATCACTGGGATCCCGTAACGTTCTCGACCGACAATACCGAATGGCTCGATGCGAGCGCTTACGACGGGGTTTCAGCCAGTCTAGTCGATTCACATTCACTGTCGCCGTCATGGCCACATCCCGTGCTGGTGGATGGAAAAAACATCTTCGTCGGCCACCCAGCCGAGACGGACAAAGAAAAGAACTTGCTGGAAGTCTGGACCTTATCGGACACAGGCAAGTTCGTGCCGATGGCCAATCCGCCGTTGGCATTGCCTTCCGCCGCGCAGAATCTTGCCGTCTTTGGCGATCTCCTGGCAGTGCAAAACGGCAATGATCTCCAGTTATTTAACAAAACGGCTCCGTCCACGCTGGTATTTCTCGGCGAAGGCGGGCCGCAAGGCTGCCTTGGATACACTCTCGGCAATGCCGACGGCGCTGTCGATCGCGGTTTGTGGCTGCCACTTGGCGATTACGGCGTGGCGCGGGTAAACGTGCCACCCACCACTAGCCTGCCGCCGGCACGAAGTCCCTAAAACCATGCGACATACTCGGCAAAGCATTCGCCAAAATGAATCGTTGGAGCTTTTGCGCCAGCGGTCCCGGGATGCTTCGCGTCGTCCCGGAGTGGCCGTCAACCTATGCAAAGTCTGAAGATCATCTGGGACATCGATCCGGAGCCTTTTGATTTGGAATTAAGGGTCGTGGATCAAGGCAAGCGCTTAAATGGTGTCGGCCTTGCCGAATCTGCAACCCGCTGTGGGTGGGAGACAAGTCGCGAACGTCTCTCATCCACTGCTTTTTCGCGCGGATCTCAAAAGCGTCCGTTCAATCGTTCGACCAGGCAAGGGAGCGAAAACGGTATCGGATGAAAAAGCCGATTGGCATCAAGCTTCGCCAAGAGAATGCGTTCACCCTGGTGGAGTTGCTGACCGTCATCGCGATTATCGCGGTGTTGGCGACACTTCTCATGACCGCGCTGAGCACCGCTAAGAAAAAATCGCGACAGACTTTTTGCACGAGCAACCTCCGGCAGATCGCGCTGGCCTTGAATATGTACCTCGATGACTCTCCGAAACGTCCGACAGGCTTCGAGTCGCTGGTCACCGTCAAATATCTTCCGTCTCCAGCGGTGCTGCTTTGTCCCGAAGATAAAACTGGTAATTGGGGCGGGACGAACCGTTTTGAGATGTCCGCCACCGAGGAATCGATTCGTTACTCGTACCTTCATCCGTTGCCCTGGCAGTACGGCGCCTGGAATATTCTTTCAGACCTGGGCTTCAATGCCGGGATTGCTGCGTGTCAGTTGCACGGAGTGGGGAAGCCCGATCCGGTCTCGCCCAGCATTCATGATTACGAAGGCCTGGTGTTGCGGGCGCGACGTGACACAGCCGTCGTGCGAACGCATGTTTACTGGGATAGCGCGGCGGCCAGCCCACCCGCGTCTCTTGCGCCCATGCCCATCGCCGCGTCCCGAAACATGGCGACACCGGATTACCCGTGGCTCCTCTTTGTCGATAGCATTCCGACGAATCTCAGCAATACTGTGGAAGAACCCTAATCGGCTATCATGCTCTCTGAAGAACAGGTCCAACGACTTAAACCGTCGGTTACGGGAGGCGAGGTTGCGAGCCAGGCGGTGATGCCGCCGATGCCAGCGGGCGCGTTCATGATGACAGCGAACGGAGAGCACGGCCGCCTCAAAGTGTTCAAAGGTTTGCTCTGGGCCGAATGGTACGCGCACAGCAAATTACTGCTGAGTTTTCTTGGCCTCTGGTTGGTCTGGGTCTGGGTGTTTCCGATCTTCCTTCATCCGGGCTGGATCCTTTTGATCGGATTGATTTACGCGGTGCTGGCTGGAGCGACTTACGGAGGAAGCGACGTGGTGGAAGGATGCGAGGAATTCACCTTTGCCCTGCCGGCGACACGGTCGCAGCGTTTTCTCGCGCGCCTGGCCGTCGGGGGGGGCGCTCTTCTGCTGATCACTGTCCTGGATGTGCTCGCGCTGGGTCTCGACCTCTCGACGGTCCTCGCTCGCTTCTACATAACCACTGGTCTAATCAAGCCGCTGCCTGTGTTGAAGACCGGACTGCTTTACGGCCTGGTGCTCGGCTTTCCGTTGGCGGTCTTTTCATTCTCGTTCGTGCTCTCGGCCGTAGTGCACTCGCGCTTCGTGATTTTCACCGCGTGGTTTTGGGGCGGTTTAGCGGCGCTGGCAGGGTTGTACCTCGGCCTCCAATTCGAAGAGTTAGTCTGGAACCAGATGAACGGATTTGTCTCTTTCCCGTTTCTGCTGACGGGGAGCGTGATTGGTTTATGGGCCGGTCATTGGCTATATCGGCGCAAGGAAATTGGCGCGTACTCGGCGCCGATTACGCTTCCGGCTGGCTGGTGGCTTTGGGGAATTCTTTGGCTTGCCGGAGTCGCTTTGGCGCTCTGGTTGGTTTTAGCACTGGCGAAACAATACCCGAAATTTCTCTCCGAGAAAGAGCGCACAATTCATACGCCAGTTTGATCTCCACTTCCAGGAGGCAAACAAGGCTTCTCGCGGCTCAAATCTGTCGCAAATGTCGAATTGGTTCGGTGTCACTGGAAACCCGGCTGTTATGCAAAGACTGGCAAGCGGGGATCTGACTGTTACATTCCGCCGCCGAAGAGACACCGAGGGGCCGGCGCCGCCAGGCGCCGCCGGTCCCCTCCGTGACTCAATTACGCCTCTACATCTTGACGCGATAGAACTTATTGCCCGTGGCAGGCTGCGGCTCGCTGAAAGTGCCCGAACTGTTGCCTGTAGAGGTCCAGACGGAGGAAGTCAATGACGTCGTGGATTCCAGGGTACCGCCGCCGGTCCACTGGATCGTGATTTTGCCACCGCTGGAGGTGATGCCGGTGATCTTCGGCTGCCCAGGGGGAGGGGGGGCGGAGGTCGGCGAGATGTCGTAGAACGCGATGTTATCGATACCCCACTCCCAACCGCATTCGCCAATGTGCGTCAACCGGAGACGAACGTCACTCTGCTTGCTCGCTTGCGTCAGGCGGATCGCTTCGACCTTCCGGGCGGCTACCCCATCGTTTCGAGTCGTGATGTAGGGTGCCAGAGCCTGTGAGATGGGAGCCGCGATCATCGCTGCAAATGATCCACCGAGAGGGCCGACGCCAGGAGTCGGCCATCGCGGCATCCAACTTGAGTTCGTATTGTTGAACATGGCCAGAGCGTCATAGCTGCCGTCCGAACTAAGTTTAACGGTCGCTGCGTTCTGCATATAGATCACCGGGAGCCAATTCGTGCCTCCATCAATTGAATACTCCACGGTCATTTGCTCACCAATGTTTCCCGAAGAAAGTCTCGCAGCGCTGGAGAAGGTCAACACCGGATTGGTGACGGTGGACAGGTTGAAAGGTTTGGTAACCACGAACCTGATCTGACCGACGCGAATTCCGTCCGGGTCGGCCTTTACCCGCCCGTCCGAAGCCGAAAACAGCAAATTGCCCGACATCCAACCATTGGTCAGCGGTATCCCGTTGATGGTTTGGGTCGTATCGTTAAGCAGCACCTCATCTTCGAGAGGAAATACGCTGTTGGTGCTGATTATGACCATGTCCAGGAAGGCGTCCGAGGTGATGTCCGTAAGATCCCAACCCGGGGTTTCTCGAAAGGTGTAATTCGTCGCCACCCAGCCTGGCGGCACCGTATCTGCCGGGCTCGTCGATTCCGGATAGGAGTCGAAGTTTTCCCCCGTGACCGGACTGGCTGGCAAAATCAAGTTTTCCAGGTTGTAAAAGGTCCATTGCTGGGTGCGGGAATACGCTCCGGTGGAATCCTTGAACGTCAGCACCCCCGTATGAGCTTCCCCGGCCAAATGCAATCCCGGTAGAACACCCGTATCCACGGTCAAAAGGTTCCCTTGCCGCTGCTTGGTGACCGGAGTGGACTGCCCATCGATCGTCAGGGTCACGGAATTATCGTCCACCGCAGTTGACCCGTCCGCCAACACCATGGTGACGTTGCGGCGGGATTGTTCGACTTGCCGCGGCACGGCCAGAGGAGTCACGAACTTCACATAGGGAGGCAACGGCGTCGCCGCAGCCAGGGCGCGATAGGCCGGGACGCCACCGTTCGCGATATCGTTAACCAGTATCAGTGTGCCATCCGGCTTGGCGGTGAACCATTCAATATTGGAATCGCCGCCGCCATTCTCCCAAACCGTCCGGAAGGGATAGGTCCCCGCCTGCGGGACGACAACCGTGAACACCGTCCCTGTCCCGGTGGCAGAGGCTCCACGCCCGCTATTGAACTCACCCAAAGTCACCTTGCCAAATGCATCCACGGGATTCGGGCCTGAGGACGTCTGAAAACCATCATCGCTATTCACGACCATGACATTGGTGCCGGCCGCAAGGGTGATGTAGGTCAAAATCTCCGCCGCTTGGCCATCCGTCGACTCATTCGAGTTGAGGCCCGGTTCCAACTCGTCCGGGGTGACAAAACCAGCGGCGCCACCGTCCGCTTTGCTCAAGTTGATGACGCCTGGAATCTCAAAATGCAATAGCCCATTGGTGGGATTTGCGGGAGCTGAAGCCGCAATTGCGGTCCCGAAGGCATTCGGATCACCTAGATTTGGAAGCAAGGCTCCCGTGGCATCAGTGGCCTGCCCAGCCAGATCTCTTTCGGCCCTGTCGATGCTGTTGCCCGTGTTTGCTCCGTCACCGTTGGAGAAATAGTTCCAGATGAACCCGGGTTTGCTCGTATCCGGGCTGACGCGCCAGGCCGGATCCAAAGTAATTTGAGCCTGCAATGTGCCACTCTGAAAAGCGGCGAGGGCCAAAACGACAGCCAGATTACGGAGGTATCTTTTGATGTTACACATACGTTGTTCTTGTTATTGTTTGAGTTGAACTAACCCGCCCACGGACCAAGAGTGATGAAAAGCATTGACTCGGCAAATACTGTGCACTCTTGGAAAAATTGCCGCCGAAACATGCTTAGAGCTCGCACAACACGGGACGCACAACGGGTGGAGTTTGGACGAGTGCAATTTCCAAAGCAACTGCAAATTGTAATTCGAGCGCATTCGGTGCGCAGGTCTTACTCTGACTCGGAATTGCGATTTTGTGGCTCCGATCCGGTGTAGTGGTACAGTTTGACGTCCCGCATCCGGAATGGGGTGTTCACCCCATTGAGTGAACACAACGTTTTTCTTACAGTCAGTCAAATGCGAGCCACCGACCAACACGTTCGGAAATATTTGATTCAAACGGTGTCACCGCTCCCGCAGAGCGCTCGCGAGGCCAGTCAGAAGCCGATGCGCAGTCGATACCCTTCTAAATTTGCGCCCAGACTTGCGAACCGATCGGCGTTGGATTAACCTACATTTGACGTTCCCTTTGTTATGCACAGGCTGAAAAATCAATTTACTTGCTGGTCCGAACGGGAAATTGAAAAGCTCATCCAGGTGGTTGAGCTGTGTCTGCCGGTGAGCCGGATTTGCGAGTTGTTGGGGCGAAGCTTTGAGGATGTTGAACAAAAAATCGATGAACTCTCAATCAGCCCTCAAAATCAGACCATTTAATTCCCGTTGAGCGACGGCCCGCAATCCGTTGAAACCGATTAGATTCGATTCTCCCGTTAACCGTCCAGCTTGCCAAACCCAATTTCGCTGTTTCAAGGTTGCCGGCTCGCTCTTTTTCGACCTAACCCCAGCCATTCCCAGCCGCGGTGCTTCATCCGGTCCACAAGAACGGCGCCGAGAATCACCAATCCGAGCACGACTTTTTGTGTGTAGCTTTCGACACCAGTGAGGTTCATGCCATTCTGGATCACCGCGATGATCAAAGCCCCGATCAACGTCCCCAATACTTTCCCTTCGCCCCCGGAAAGAGACGTGCCGCCCACGACAACCGCGGCAATTACATACAATTCGTACATCCCGCCGTAGGTTGGCGAACCGCTCTTCAGTTGTGACGCCATCACAATGCCGCCGATTCCTGCCAGCACTCCGCAAACCGTGTAGACAAGCAGCAAAATTCGCTTGATCGGCACGCCAGACAAGCGCGCGGCTTCGCGATTACCGCCGATTGCGTAAATGTACCGCCCGATCGTCATTCTCGTCATGAGCACGTGCGCCGCGGCGTAGAGGATAACCATTAACATTACCGCATTCGGAATTCCCCAAACAGTGCCGCGTCCCAACCAAACGAACGCATCCGGCACCTGGTATATTGACTGTCCTTTCGCGCCGATGAACGCGAGGCCGCTGGCGACGAGCATCATTGCCAGGGTAATGATGAAAGACGGAATTGCGAACAAGGTCACCATGATTCCCGAGAAAAAGCCAACCAGCCCGCAGGCACAAACGCCCGCCATCGAACATAAAATCATCGAAGCGGTCGATGCCGTCTCCCCGCCGCCCATGTCCCGAATCAGGCAGGTTGCGATCACGGCTGACAACGCGATCAGGCTTCCGACCGAAAGGTCAATGCCACCAGTGATAATGACCATCGTCATTCCAATTGCGATGATTGCGATCACCGCGATTTGATTCGCCACGTTCAGCAAATTGTCGGTCTTAAGGAAGTTGGGCCACCAGTAAGAGCGCGGTTTGACGATTTTCGCCGAGGCGAGCGACGGAAAATTATCCGCGAATTGCTCAACCACAGTCCACAACGCGGTGCTTTGATTGCAGGCGATCACGTCAAGTTTTCGGCCCTGCTCAACAATATTCTGCAGGGCCTGGCGCGCGTCGAGAGGCTGTCCCTTCACCACCCCAACCACGTTCAGTCCCCCCTCGACGAGTTGCTCGCGCAATGTTTCCGCGAACGCCACGTCTTCGCTGCTATCTCGCGCGACAATCAGCACCGCGGAGCTTTTCCCAAATTGTCTGAGTATCACCCCGGCGAGTTGACGGGCGCCTGCGCTGCCGGTGGGATTTTGCTCAGCGTAGGTAACCCAACTGTAGTACGCGCACAGCAACAACAGAACAAATACCATGCCGTAATCGGCAACGAAGCGGCGCATCGCGAGGTTGGTGGGGGACACGATCACTCTCTGTCTATCCGACGGCCAATTTCATAATCGCCTGCTGCGTTGCTGCTCGAGCGTCGGGAATCTCGCCGGCGATCGCCCCGTCGCGCATGACCAGGATGCGATCGCTCATGCCGAGCACTTCCGGCATCTCCGAACTAATCATCAGGATGGCTTTGCCTTGAGCTGCCAACCGGTTGATCAGCAGGTAAACTTCGTGCTTCGCTCCGACATCGATCCCACGCGTCGGCTCGTCGAAGATGAGCACTTCACAATTCCGTTCGAGCCATTTGGCCAAAACTATTTTCTGCTGGTTGCCACCCGAAAGATTTTTCGCCAATTGTTCCTGATGCGGAATTCTGATGTCGAGCCCGGTTACGTGAAGCGCAAAAGCGTCTCGCTCCTGGTCCTTCAGGACGAAGCCCCAGCGTGAGTTTCGCGACAGATTGGGAAGCCCGAAGTTCTCCCGCACCGACCGGCCCAGGACAAGCCCTTGCGACTTCCGATCCTCGGGCAGCAGTCCGATCCCGGCGCGGATTGCATCGCGCGGATTGTGGATGTCGAGCCGCTTGCCATCCAATTCGATGGTTCCGGAATCCGGCCGATCCGCGCCAAAAATCAGGCGCGCGGTTTCCGTGCGACCTGCTCCTACCAGGCCTGTCAGCCCAAGCACTTCGCCGCCGCGCACGCAGAAGGAAACATTCCGCACGTCGCTGGCGCGACAAAGGTTTTTTACCACGAGACGCTCCGCGCCAATGATCGCGCGCTGCTTCGGAAACTCCTGCTCGATCTGGCGGCCTACCATCAGCTCGATCAACTCTTCACGACTGACTTCATCGATCGGTCGAGTCGCCACGTGCAGTCCATCGCGCAGCACGGTGACTCGATCCGCAATTTCAAAGATTTCATCCAGGCGATGACTGATGTAAATGATGCCATGCTGCGTCTTCAAATCGCGAATGATCGCAAAGAGCCGGCTTACTTCGGGAGGAGTCAGGCTTGCAGTCGGCTCGTCCATGACGATGATACGCGCCTTCAGCGAAAGCGCCTTGGCAATCTCAACGAGTTGTTGCTGGCCGACTGAGAGCTGCCCGCACGGGACGTCGAAGTCAATTCCAACGCCGATGCGATCGAAGAGTTCCTTGGCCGCAAGAGATTCCTCCTGACGTCGAATGAATCCGGCCGGATTCCTTTCGCGACCGAGAAGGATGTTTTCGCGAACCGTCAGCGCGGGGATCAGGTTGAATTCCTGATATATTACTGCGATTCCGCCCCGTTGCGCCTCCACCGGACTTGCGATCGCCATCTCCTGGCCATCCATCTCGATGACGCCGCCATCCGGCAAGTGTGCGCCGGCGAGGATCTTGACGAGCGTGCTCTTTCCCGCGCCATTCTCACCCAACAACGCCAGCACCTCGCCGGTTTGCAGCTCCAGATCGACTCCGCGCAAGGCGTGCACTCCGGGAAACGATTTCTCGATTCCTCGCATCCTCAAGAGCGGCGTTGTCAGGTCGGGCATGGCGGTTGCCAGCGGTTATTGCAACATCGGGTCCGTTATGGCATCGGACTGGCGATACAGCGCGGTCGGGATCAGCAACTGGGCGGGCTGGGCTTCTCCGGCGAAATGTTTCAGAATGGCGCGCACGGTTTCCACGCCGATGCGATCCGGAAACTGAATTGGATCGGCGTAAATCTTTCCTGCTTTGATGGCCTGTTTTCCTTCCGGTTGACCGTCGAAACCAACGAGCTTGATTAGTCGAGCTTTGCCCGCTTTTTCGATTGCGGCCCGCGCACCCAGCGCAGAGGGATCATTAATCGCAAAGATGCCCGCGATGTCGGGGTGGGCTTGAAGCAAATCCTCCGCTGCTTTGTAGCCCAGATCCTTGACCCCGCCACCAGGCAACTCGGACACAATCTCGATCTTCCCCTGGTTGCGTCCGGTATTGTACTCGGAGATAACTTCCTGGAAACCTTTTACGCGCAGAATGCACGACTCGACGACTTTGTGATCGAGAATGGCAATTTTGCCACCACCTTCGCCCAATGCCTCGATCATGGCCTTGGCCGCCTCCTTTCCTCCGCCGTAATTGTCGGTGGCGATGTGCACCACTACTTTTGCCCCCGGCGCAAGACAGGCAATGTCTGCCGTAAAAACCGGAATGCCGGCCTCGTTCGCTTCTTTGATGGCGGGTCCAATCGCCTTTGAATCGCACGGCGTCAGCACGATCGCCGCGACTTTTTTGACAATAAAATCCTTCACCTGATTCTGCTGGCGGGCGGCGTCGAATTCGCCGCTCACCACGCTGACGATGTAACCGTGTTTGCGGGCCTCGGCCGTCATGCTGTCGGCAATCTCCTTGAAAAAAGGGTTTGTCAGTGTCAGCACCGACAACCCGATCGTTCCTTTGATGGGCTGGGGGAGTTCATGCTCTCCACTCTTTGCTTTCGGCGCGGTCGACTCTGGGGTCGGACTCTGATCATTGCGTCCGCATCCGATCAGGAAAAAAAAGGCTGCGGCCAAACTGAAAGGTAAAAGTCGAATGTTCATCGCTCGTGTGGTTCAGATAGGATGATACGAAACGTGTCGGCGCAAGCAACGACCAAAGCTGCAACGAATCATAAGTAAGTGTCCCTCGGCCTCTATACGTTGTTTGAGGTTGGCGACTCCGCCAGGGTATTTCTCGTTGAGCTCACCGCCGGACTTCAGGGTCCGCCAGTACGGGGTCACGCGCTTTTGCCCCGCGCCAACAGCTTCTTCGGCGGCATTGGCCGCAATCCAGGCGAAGATACCAGTGGTAATCAGACAAGCGAAATCCGCCTGGTGTCTTTTGGCAAGAGAGGCGCGGATTTGGTTGAGGGTGATCAACTTGCCACATGGCACCTGTTTCATGATTCCATCCTTAGACCGAATCGCCGGTGCTGCGTTCTAGAATTACCGGGGCTATTTCTCTTTCACCCTTCGGCCTCAACGGAATTCCCGTTCAAGCCAAAGCAGTGGAAACCAGTGAATAAGGCATAACACTTTCGGTTTCAAATTGTTATGCTCTTCTTTGCGGGCTTTCGATCCCCAGGTTTTCCTAATTGACGCTCCTGACAACCGGCTCGTAAGCTACTCGTCCTTACCCGCACATGCGTGTGAGCTGTTTACTCAGGAGAATTTTATGCCAGAAGGATATTGCGTTAAGTGCAAGGCGAAGAAAGAAATCGCCGACGCGGTGGAAGAAATAATGAAAAACGGTCGCAAGGCAATCAAGGGCAAATGTCCAACTTGCGGCGTAGTCATGTTCAAGATTTTGGGAGGAAAGGCCACAACTCCACCCACGCCGAAACCGCCGGCAACGACCGCCTGATTTCTTGCCCTATGCCTCAGGAACTAGCCTACGTCAATATTACTCCGTATTCGCTGCATAAGTCCCGAACGGGCGGAATGTTTGCCCGTTTGATTACCAGAACGGGACTGGAGCTGGCCGCCGCGCGAATGTTCGCGCCAAGCGCCGAGCTGGTGCAGAAATATTCCGAGAACATCGTTTCGGCAGGCGACACTCAGGATCGCCGAATTCAGGAGCTGATTCGCGATTATATTCAGAAAAACCTCGCGCCGGATCCCAAGACCCAACGGCGTCGACGCGTCATGATGTTGCTGTTTCGTGGTGAGGATGCCGTGCGAAAAGTGCGCTCGGTGGTCGGCGTCATTAACGCTGACCGTCGTGGCGGAGAAACTATTCGGGATACCTATGGCGACCTGATTCTCGACGAGAACGACCAGGTCCGATACTTTGAACCGGCAGTGCTGGCGCCACCCAATGCGGCTGAAGCCGAGGTCAAGTTAAAACTCTGGGCGCGGTATTC
>JBDTOW010000038.1:0-12096 GCA_039933075.1 Verrucomicrobiota bacterium
CGGAATCGAACCGTTTGATATCTGCCCCGCAAACGAATTTTATTGCCCACTATTTGATGAATGGTGAAGTTTCAAACATTAACCGGAGACGTTCACGGTTCTCGACTTCTTGGTTGTCTTCCGGAAAAACGATGCAACAGCCTAGCCAGCCTAGCCTGGCGCAAACAGATCCGATTAGGGGTTGAATCCGAGCCGACACTTTCTACAATGCCGCAACTGTCGAGGCAGAGTTGGTCGAACTGTGGATTTTGCCTCGATGTAGAACAGACGGTGAGCCGTTCGAAGCAGCGCAACGACGAGACGAAGCGGTCTGCGATTCGCGGCGCAGAAATATAAGCTCTTATCACGACTATTAACGAAACAGAAAACTTATTGTCGGAAGCGGACTTTTCTTGCGGTGCCGGACGCGTTGCGATAAACATTTCTGGATGTTAAAAAGTGTTCCTAATTTTTGTGAATAAATACTTTTGGAAAACTAATAATGAGCGAACCGTGAGGGCGGCGGTTGTTTTAAGATTATCAATCCTGCCAAGGCAAACTTTCTGATCGTTTGGGACTCTCGAGATAATTCCAAAAGTTAATGTCGGATATATTTCCAAAGTGGACGAACCAACTGCCGCTCAAGATCATTGTCGGGGCTGTGTTGGTCGGGGGAGCGGCTACGGCGGGGGTTTGGTACTATTTCTCCCCGAAATACACACGCGTTGGCTATCAGCCGATTCAGCCGGTGGCTTTTTCGCATGCCATCCATGCAAATCAGTTGGGGATGGATTGCCGCTATTGTCACAACGGGGTCGAGAAATCCTGGTATTCGAACATTCCGGCAGCCTCGACCTGCATGAATTGCCACAATCAGGTGTTGGGGAATGACCCAAAGCTGGCGTTGGTGCGCGAGAGCTACCAGACGGGCAAACCGATTCCGTGGGTGCAAGTGCACAAGGTGCCGGATTACGTCTATTTCAACCATTCCGTTCATGTCAACCGCGGTGTAAGCTGTATTCACTGCCACGGATCGATCAACAAGATGGACGAGGTTTACCATGCCAAACCGTTGAGCATGACTTTCTGTCTTGATTGCCATCGTGATCCCGGTCCGAACCTACGTCCGCTGGACAAGATCACCGACTTGGATTGGAAATACAGCGACGACCCGGTCGCGGCTGCTGAACTTGCAAGAGTGAACGGAGAAAAAATCGTGCGCGATTGGAAGGTGCAATCCTTACAAAGCTGCTCCGCTTGTCACCGATGAAGACAATTCCCCCAATTTGTTCGGAACCGGATAACGGCGTGAAGTACTGGCGCAGCCTCGAACAATTGGCCGACACGCCCGAGTTCAAAACGTGGGCCGAGCGCGAATTCCCGGCTGGCGCGAGCGAATTGAACGACGAGGTGACGCGGCGCGATTTTGTCAAAATAATGTCCGCCTCATTCCTGCTGGCTGGCTTTGGATTGACCGGTTGCCGCAGGCCCGAGGAAAAGATTTATCCTTTCTCCCGGATGCCGGAGAATTATGTTCACGGCGTTGCTCAGTATTATGCGACGTCCATGCCGACGCGCGGGAGCGCGATCCCTTTGGTGGTAAAGTCAAATGAGGGGCGCCCGACCAAGATCGAAGGCAACGCGCAACACCCCGACAGCAATGGAGGCACCGACACGTTTGCGCAAGCCTCGATCCTTGGCCTGTACGATCCTGACCGTGCCCAACGCTTCGTCAAAGGCGGAAACGATGTGGCGCGGGCTGGGGCGGTTGATTTTCTCAGCGCGGTCTCAAAGCAATTCTCCGCGAATGGCGGTGAAGGGCTTTGTTTTCTGGCGGAGCGAAGCAGTTCGCCATCGCGAGATCGATTGCAGATTTTGATCGGCGCGAAATTTCCGAAGGCGCGTTGGTTCGTTTACGAGCCGGTTGACTTTGACATTCATCGTCAGGCCGCCTCCCTGGCATTCGTGGATCCTCGGCCTGCTCCGTCCTCGCCGTCAGGTCCAGGCCTATCTCCAAGTTATCGATTCGATCAAGCTAAGGTAATTCTCTCGCTGGACTGTGATTTTATTGGCGCGGAGGAAAACAATTACCGTCACATCCGCGGTTTTGCCAAGGGAAGAAAGATCGAGAAACCGGGCGACTCGATGAATCGACTCTATGTCATTGAAGCCTTGATGACGCAGACCGGCATGAATGCGGACCATCGACTCCGGGTGGCTCCCAGCGTGGTGACCCAGGTTGCGGCGCAGATCGCGGCAGAGGTTATCCGGCAGTCCGGAGTTGCCGGAGGCACAGAATTTCTCGCGGGACTGGAGCGTTTCGGCAAACCGGCGAATGTCGATCCAAAGTGGACGAGCGAATGCGCCAGGGATCTTCTGGCTAACAAAGGGAGTTCATTGATTGTCGCCGGGCATCGCCAACCGCTCGGGGTCCACGTAATGGCCAACGCCATCAACGCGGCCTTGGGCAACGTCGGCGCCACGGTTGCCTTGCAAACGGTATCGGAACCGGCGAGCGGATCGATCACAGAACTCGCCGATGCGCTCAAGGCCAGTCAGGTTGATACACTGGTGGTTCTTGGGGGCAATCCGGTTTACAACGCGCCCGCGGATTTGGATTGGGCGAAGACTCAGCGCCAGGCCAAGACCGTCATCCGCCTTGGTTATTACGAAGACGAAACTTTTGGTGTTAGCGATTGGCATTTGCCCGCCGCGCATTATCTCGAGTCTTGGGGCGACGCCCGCACGAGCGATGGCACCTTGGTGCCGGTTCAGCCGCTGATCGAACCTCTCTTTGGCGGGCTGACCGATCTCGAAGTGGTGGCGCTGGTGGCTGGCGTGGACAAGCCCAGCGCGTATGAGGTCACCCGGGAGACCTTCAAAGGGTTCGCGCCGGGCTCGGATTTTGAAGCAGTCTGGAAGAAGTTTTTGCACGACGGTTATCTGGCCAATAGCGCCGCGGCGGCGGTAATTGCCAGGTTCGACTGGAGCAAAGCGGCGCAGGCGATTGCCACGGCCGGCGCCGTGACCGAACCCGGTGCGGACAAGCTCGAAGTCGTTTTCCATCGCGATTACAGCTTGGATGATGGGCGCTGGAACAACAATGGCTGGCTCCAGGAGATGCCCGATCCCATCACGAAAATGACCTGGGATAATGCCGTGCTCATCAGTCGAAAAACGGCGGTTGAGCTTGGCGTGAAGAGCAACGATATCGTCGAGATCCAGGTCAATGGCCGAACAGTTCAGGGTCCGGTCTGGATCCAGCCCGGGCAAGCGGATTACACGCTCGGTCTGGCACTGGGATATGGCCGTGAGAAAACTGGCCGCATCGGCAGGTTGTATGGCAAGAAAGTCGGGTTCAATGCGTACGCAATTCGCCCGAGCACGTCGCTACACTTTGCGACCGGCGTCAAGCGACCGGTGAAGACCGGCGAGACGCACAAGATTATCTGCACACAGGATCACTGGTCAATGGAAGGCCGCCCGATCATTCGCGAGGCGAATCTCAAGCAATTTGTCGAGAACCCTCGCTTCGCGGAGAGCATGAATACGGAGGAGGCGCCCAGCATGCAGCCGCTCTATCCCAATCCGTTCGACAAGCTGAAACTAAAGGCGATTCACCAATGGGGAATGTCGATTGACTTGAATGCCTGTGTCGGCTGTTCGGCGTGCGTCCTGGCCTGCCAGAGCGAGAACAATGTACCGATTGTCGGCCGCGAACAGGTAAGTCGCGGCCGTGAAATGCAATGGCTTCGGATCGACCGGTATTACACCAGCCTGCCCGAAAAACAGGGCGACAAGCACACGCTGGCCAACGACGACGATCAGCAAAAGGAGGCATGGATTGACGATCCGCAAGTCATCAACCAGCCAATGCTTTGCCAGCACTGCGAATCTGCGCCGTGCGAGAGCGTCTGCCCCGTCAACGCGACGGTTCATGACGAGGAAGGGTTGAACCTGATGGTGTACAACCGATGCGTCGGCACCCGTTATTGCTCGAACAACTGCCCGTACAAGGTGCGTCGCTTTAACTTTTTCGATTACAACAAGCGTCCGCTGGATCAGCTCTATAAGAGTCCGATGGTTAGTACGACGGACGGCGAATGGGAGGTCAAACGGTGGTACAAGAAACCCGAGGCCGGATACAAACCGGCTGATGAGTGGGAACTGCTCAAGCTGGTAAAGAACCCTGATGTTTCGGTGCGCATGCGCGGCGTGATGGAAAAATGCACGTTCTGCGTTCAGAGAATCGAGCAGGCCAAGATCGCCCAAAAGGTTAAAGCGGGCGCGTCCGGCGATGTGGAGGTGCGGGACGGAACTATCAAAACCGCTTGCCAACAGGCGTGCCCGGCGGAAGCGATCGTTTTCGGAAACATCGCCGATCCCAATAGTCGCGTCGCCAGGCTAAAGGCCCAAGAGCGAAACTACTCCGTTCTCGATTTTCTCTTGACGAAGCCGCGACTAACTTATCTGGCTCGGATCCGCAATCCCAATCCGCTGATGCCGGATTACTATGATAGCCCGCTGAGCACGAAGGAATTCTCGGCAAAGAGCGGCGAAGGCGGCGGTCATTCAGCCGGTGAAAGCCATGACTTGAAAGCCGCTCCGACGCAGCTTGAGAAAGGAGCACCGTAATGGCTGAGCCTGGAGTCGGCGGACTATCTGCGTTGAAGCTGGCCGAGCCACCGGCCGAGTTGGCGAGAGAGCCGCTGGTGCTAAACCAGCGGGGCCCGGGCTGGCTTTCGGATACCGTCGCGGGAGTGGTCGAAGGCAAAACACCATTATGGTGGTGGATTTCGTTTGGCATCAGTTTCCCGACGATGGTGATGTGTTTTTCGTTGATCGCCTATTTGATTGGGACGGGGGTTGGGGTCTGGGGAAACATGCACCCGGTGATGTGGGCGTGGGACATCACGAACTTCGTGTGGTGGATCGGTATCGGACACGCCGGAACACTCATTTCCGCAATTCTCTTTTTGTTGCGTCAGCGCTGGCGCACCTCGATCAATCGAGCCGCTGAGGCGATGACGATTTTTGCGGTCATGTGCGCCGGCATCTACCCGCTCATCCACATCGGTCGCGTCTGGCTCGGCTGGTGGTTGCTTCCGTTGCCCAACGCCAACAGCATTTGGCCGCAGTTTCGCTCGCCGCTGATGTGGGACGTGTTCGCGGTGTCCACCTACTTCACGGTGTCGGTGCTATTCTGGTACGTGGGTCTGATTCCGGACCTGGCTGTGATGCGTGATCGGGCTAAAACTCAGATTCGCAAATTTCTCTATGGCCTGTTCGCGCTGGGGTGGACGGGATCGAATCGGCACTGGAGCAATTACGAAAAAGCCTACCTGATTCTGGCGGGACTTTCAACGCCGCTGGTGTTGTCCGTGCACAGTATCGTTTCTTTGGACTTCTCCGTTTCGCAATTGCCCGGCTGGCATACGACGATCTTTCCGCCTTACTTTGTTGCGGGGGCAATTTTCTCTGGATTCGGCATGGTTTTGACGCTTCTGCTTCCGCTGCGAAAAGTCTGCAAACTGGAAGAGGTCATCACGATGCGGCACATCGATCTGATGTGCAAGGTGACCCTGGCCACCGGTTCGATCGTCGGGTACGCCTACGGCATGGAATTCTTTATCGCCTGGTACAGCGGGAATCCGTACGAACGATTCACCTTTCTCAATCGCGCGTTCGGACCTTACTGGTGGGCCTATTGGACCATGATTTCGTGCAATGTTTTCATTCCGCAACTTTTCTGGTTCAAGGCGATTCGCCGGAACCTGGTGATCGTCTTCATTCTTTCGATCCTGGTGAATATCGGAATGTGGTTCGAACGTTTCGTGATTATTGCCACCTCGTTGACCCGCGAGTTTCTGCCGTCGAACTGGGGCATGTATCACCCGACCTGGGTTGATATCCTGACGTACGTCGGAACGTTTGGTTTGTTTTTCACATTCTTCCTGTTGTTCCTGCGGTTTCTCCCGATGATCGCGGTTTCGGAGGTCAAAGGCGTCACGCCGCAGGCCGATCCTCATCATCCGTTGGGCGGCGCCCGGAAAGGAGGGCATCACTAATGGCCGGGACCGCCACCCAATACGGAATCCTCGCCGAGTTTGATTCCACGGCCGCGGCCCTGCACGCGGCGGAGACGGTTCGCGACGCTGGCTTTCGGCGCTGGGATGTTTTCACGCCTTTTCCAGTCCATGGCATGGACCGCGCGATGGGCCTGAAAAACTCCAAGGTCGGCTGGTTCTCGTTTCTCGGCGGTGTGACCGGATACACCAGCGGCATGCTGATGATTTGGTACATGAACGCCTTCGATTATGCGATTCCAGTGGGCGGCAAACCGATGTTCAGCCCGTTTTATGCCTTTCCACCTTCCTACGAATTGACGATTCTGCTCGGCTCGTTCGGTGCGATTTTGGGCATGTTATTTCTTAACCGCCTGCCGCGATTGCATCATCCCCTTCTGAAGCACCGGCGATTTGCCCGCGTGACTCATGACGGATTCTTCATCGTGATTGAAGCCAGCGATCCGAAGTATTCGGAAAGTGACGCCCGCAAACTGCTGGAGTCGGCCGGCGGCAAGCACATCGAAGTGGTGGAGGAGTAAACATGCGCTATTTCCTCCTTATCTTCGGTCTTTGCATCGTGGTGGTAATGGGGGTGTTTGGCAAACGCGGAGATATGTCCCGCCGGCCACCGCTCGAACTGATTCCGGACATGGACCGGCAACCCAAGCTTCGTCCACAAACGGAAACGCAAAATCTTTTTTGGACCAACAACATGAGCTCGCGCCTGCCGGTCGATGGCACGATCGCTCGGGGATCCTTGTATGAGGACACACCGGTGAACACCGGAAGGATCACCGGCACCACCAATTTTGTGGAGACGAATCCGCTGCCGCTTACCCGGCAAATGCTGGAGCGCGGACGCGAACGGTATCAGATCAGTTGCGCGCCGTGCCACGGCGCGCTGGGTGACGGCAAGGGGATTACGACCCAGTATGGCATGACCGTAGTTGCGAACTTGCATGACACCCTGGCCAAGCGGATCGTCCAATGGCCCGATGGCCAGATTTTCAACACCATCACGTATGGCAGTGTCAGTCTGATCATGGGCCCGTACGGATCCAACATCTCAGTGGAAGACCGGTGGGCTATCGTGGCGTACGTCCGCGCCTTGCAACTGAGTCGATTGGGAAGCATCGAAGACGTCCCAATTGACAAACGCGCATCATTAAAAAAGTAGCCTATGATTTCAGCCGCACCTATCGCCACGCCCGCAGCATCACTCGATCAATCCGGGTGGCGCAAATTGCCGCTTATTCTAATCGTGGCCGGCGGGCTGCTGGGATTGATCGGGGCTTTCGTTAATACGAAGCAGTTTGCTTATTCCTACTTGCTGGCGTTCATGTTCTACCTGAGTCTCTGCCTCGGCGGATTGTTCCTGGTGTTGTTGCACCATCTCTTTGATGCGAGTTGGTCGGTGCCAATCCGGCGGATTGAAGAACACTTCGGCGGTCTGCTGCCGGTGATGGCGGCGTTGTTTCTCCCCATCGCCCTCCTCGCCAAAACGATTTATCCCTGGATGAACCTGGACCCGGGCACGGACCACGCGCTTCGATCCAAGCTGCCGCTTTTTACGGTGCCGATGTTTTATATCGTGGCGGCGTTGTGTTTCGCAATTTGGGCCCTTTTGACAAATCGTCTGCGATATTGGTCGCTGAAACAGGACGCGACCGGCGGTGCCGACTGCACGCACAAGCTGAGGTTTCATGCGGCCTGGGGGATTTTCGCCTTCGCTGTCACGTTGACACTGGGTGCGATCATGTGGATGAAGGCGCTGCAACATCAGTGGTTCTCGACGATGTATGGCGTCTACTACTTCGCCGGCAGCGTCTGGACGACCCTCCCGACAATCTACGTCATCGCGCTGGTCTTGAAGCAGCGCGGTGAGCCGTTCCGCACCCTTCTGACGCCGACACTCTTCTATTATCTCGGCACGTTGATGTTTGCGTTCACGGTTTTCTACGCTTACATCCATTTCTCGCAGTACTTCATTATTTGGAACGCCAACGTGCCGGAAGAAACCTTTTGGTATGTCGTACGCGAAAAAGGATCCTGGTGGGACATCGGCATGATTATCATCTTTGGCCATTTCCTGGTTCCATTCCTGGCGCTGCTGCGAATTGATTTCAAGCTCAAGCTCACGGTCATCGTTCCACTCTGGATCTGGGCCTGGTTAATGCACTTTTGCGATTTATCATTCAACATCATGCCCATCCCTCATCCGGATGGCTTTGTGCTTCATTGGTTGGACATTGCTTGCATGGCTTTTATCGGCGGGGTGCTCGCGAAGATCTTTCTGGCCATGTTTGCGAAACATCCAGCTTATCCACTGAGAGATCCTCGACTCAAGGAAGCCATGACCTCTCACGAAATTCCTCCGGACGAAGTGACGGTGCATTGAGGTGCTAAATGAACTCTGTTCAACAATCCAAAACCACGCTGGTTGTTTATTTGATCGGCATCCTCGGCTCCTTTCTCATCCTGGCCGGGTTGGTGCGGATGATGTATCACTACACGCACCCGGCGCCCGTAGGCCAGGAAAGGGCCGAGTTCCGGAAAAAGAACCTGGCCGTATATCGGTCCGCGACCGCGGAAGCGCTTGCCAACTATGGTTGGGTGGATCAGGGCAAAGGAATCGTTCGTTTGCCCATCGACCAGGCCATCGAGCTGACATTGCAACAGTGGAAAAATCCAACCGCCGCCCGTTCGAACCTGATTTCCCGCGCCGAGAAGGCCTACGGCGCTCCACCAGCGCCGGGAAAGAGTGAATTCGAATAATCACGCGCTGTTAGCCGCATGAGTGCGTCGCCCGCGGCTTCGGCCAATCGCCCCCCCCGGCAACCTGCTCCCAGCAAAGCGGGGGGGACGGATTCCTCGCTTTCTCAGATCGAAGCTTCGTGCAGAACCCCGGTCCTGTTTTTCTTCACTTGCGGCGCCGGATGGCTGCTGTGGAGTCTCGCATTTGCATTCGTCGCCTCGCTCAAGCTTCACTTCCCGGAATTTCTGGCTGATTGTCCGTGGCTGACCTATGGTCGAGTGCGGCCGGCTTTCCTCAACATGTTCCTCTACGGGTTTGCGTCGCAAGTCGCATTTGGAGTCGCGATTTGGCTCACCTGCCGGCTTGGCCGCGCGCCGCTGGTTTCTCCCCTGGGTGTGATCTGCGCCGGTCTCTTTTGGAATTCCGGAGTGAAATTGGGGGTTTATGGCATTCTGCGTGGTGACAGCACCGGTTTTCTCTGGCTGGAGATGCCGCGGTACGCTTTTCTGATTCTGTTCTGCTCCTATGCTCTAATCGGTGTCCTGACCTTGATCACCTTTCACCAACGGCGCGAGCGTGAGCTTTACGTCTCTCTCTGGTACGTCGTGGCGGCAATCTTCTGGTTCCCGTGGATTTACTCAGCCGGCAACCTGATGCTTGTCTTCTGGCCGGTGCGAGGCGTGGTTCAAGTTGTGGTCAATACCTGGTTTACCAGCAGTCTGAGGGAACTATGGCTCGGCTCCATCGGAATCGCCGCGATTTTCTATTTTCTTCCTAAAATCCTGGAACGTCCGCTCTACAGCCGGTACCTCGCGCTCTACAGTTTCTGGCTCGTTGCGTTATTTGGAAGTTGGGGAGGAATATTCATCGGCGCTCCCCTCCCCAAATGGATACCCGCAGTCAGCACAATGGGAAGCGTGCTGATGGTGGTCCCCGTGATCGCAGTAGCCACAAATTGTTATTTTACCTTTGGCGGCCAGTTCCAAAGGCTCGGTAAAAACCCGGTTCTACAATTCATCGTTTTCGGACTCGTGTCGTACGTGCTGGCTGGTCTGCTGGGTGCGCTCAACGCGCTTCCTCCGGTCAGCGCCATTCTGCGTTTTACCTGCTTCCAGGACGCGCTCGTTATTCTAAGTCTCTTTGGTTTTTTTGGGATGGTGATGTTTGGTTCCATCTACTACATCGTGCCGCATTTGACTCAGCAGGAATGGCCGTCGGCCAGTCTCATGAAGCTTCACCTCTGGGCTTCCGCCTCCGGTATTTTGCTGTTCGTGGCATCGTTAATCGCCGGGGGAATCCAACAGGGGCTTGCGCTGAATGACCCCAATCTGCTCTTCCTTGATGCCATGAAGACCACTCTTCCGTATCTAGCAGGCTGTACCCTTGGCGTGATTCTGCTGGCGGTGGCCAACGTCGGCTTTCTGTGCAACCTCCTCTGGGCACTGACGCGTTATTGTCGCACGGTATGCCCCTGTGCCGAACAGTTTGCCAGCAATCGCAAACCCGCCATCACCGGAGTAACCCGATGAACCACGGCCCGCTTATCTTCCTCGGTATCCTGTTTACGATGGCGCTCTCCTGGTGCGGACTGGTCTTCGCTCCGCAAATCCAATTCGGCCGCCAGGAAGTTGTAAATGCAAAGGGTCAATTGTACCCGCCAAATCGACCGGGACTCGCGCAACAAGGAAAGGAAGTCTACCGCGCTAATGGCTGCCAATATTGCCACAGTCAACAGGTGCAACCAAAAGGTCTGGGAGCTGACTTCCAACGTGGTTGGGGCAAACGATACAGCGTGGCGCAGGATTACCTGCGCGACGTTCCGGTGATGTTGGGAAACCTCCGAATCGGGCCAGACCTTACGAATGTCGGTTTGCGCCGGCCGGATGATGAGACGCATACCAATCTCGTCTGGCACCTCCAGCATCTCTATAGCCCGCAGAGTACTTCGCCAGGCTCGATCATGCCGCCATACCCATTTCTTTTCGAAAAGCGGCCGGTCAGGCATGGTCAGCCGGCTTCGCCAGACGCTCTGCCATTGACCAACCAGTCCAGGGCGGAACCGGGTTACGAAATAGTGCCCACCCCGGCCGCTCGAGCGCTCGTCGCGTACTTGTTCAGCTTGCAGTCCGAGACGCCGCTGTTCGAAGCGCCGGCTCCACCCGAACCAGGGACAGGCGTGGATACCAATGCGCCCGCCGCGGCGTCAACGAATGTTGTTGGCCCGGCGTCAACGAGTCCTCCCAAACCATGAGTTCTAACGCAAGCGATCCGCACACGAAAACGTCGGACGAACGAGAACCCACGGCAGGATTCGCGACGGTTCCCATTTGGCTCATCGTGCTGCTTGGCCTCCTCGGCTATTGGGGACAATTGCATCTTGATAAGTTCGGAGGAGGATTTGACCCGCGCGTTTACGGGACTTTCGCCTCGTTCAAAGAGGTTCAACAGGCAAACCCGGACGTCGGGGTGGACATGGTTGTCAAAGGCAGAGAGGTCTACTCGGCGTCCTGCGCGCCGTGCCATCAGTTCAGTGGTCAGGGGTTGCCGGGGCAATTTCCTCCTTTAAGTGGGTCCGAGTGGGTGGTTGCCAGCCATCCCGGGCGCATCATTCGAATCGTGCTTGATGGGCTTCAAGGTCCAATCGAGGTCAAGGGCCAGCAATTCAACAATGTGATGATTCCCTGGCGGCCAAGACCGCCCGAAGTGCCTGGTTTGAAGGACGACGAAATCGCTGCGGTGTTGACGTTCGTTCGCCAGGAATGGGGAAATAAAGCGCCGCCCGTGAAGCCCGAAGAGGTTAAAACAATCCGGGAAAAGACAAAGGAGCGGACGCAGCCGTGGACCGCCAACGAATTGCTGAAAGAGAACGAGTAATCACGCACTATGAGTAACAAGCCTTTAACTGCAAGCGAACTGACAGAAATGACGATCGGGCTGAACAAATTGGCTCGAAATCTTTGGTGGACGTGGAACCAGGAAGCACAGGAGGTTTTCCAGGAACTCTCGCCGCGCGGCTGGCAAAACCTTTACCACAATGCCGTCGCCGTATTGCACGAAGTTTCAGATTACGAATTGCGCGTGCGCTTGCAGGATTCGGATTTCGCCGAGAGAGTGCGCGGCGTATTGCAGGGCTTCGAAGCTTATCTCGCTGAAAAAAACACGTGGTCTGCAAATAACGCACCGTCATTGGCGAAGAAACCGGTCGCGTATTTCACCGCTGAATTTGGTTTTCACGAGACCTTGCCCATCGCGGCGGGCGGTTTGGGTGTGCTGGCGGGCGACCACGCCAAATCG
>JBDTOW010000039.1:0-11800 GCA_039933075.1 Verrucomicrobiota bacterium
TCGATGATGTGCGGCGTCTCACCAACTTTTCCACGGGCAAGCTTGGGTCTCAGCTCGCCAATCTTTTAACGGCTCGCGGGCACACAGTCACTTTACTCCTTGGCTATTACGCGGTGTATCGAGGTGAACAAAAGGCCAGGGAGATTCAGACTTTCACGACCACGGCTGACTTGTCAGACCGTCTGCAAAAGGTCGCGGGCCAGCCGCCGGCCGAGGCCGTATTTCACGCCGCGGCGGTTAGCGATTTCACTTTTGGAAAGGTTTGGGAGCGTCTGCCCAGCGGTAATTTGGCGGAGCTGAGGGCTGGAAAAATATCTACGAGGCAAGGCACATTGCTGGCCGAACTCATTCCCACAACCAAGATCATTGGCAAGCTGCGGCAATGGTTTCCGAACGCGCGTTTGGTCGGATGGAAGTACGAAGTTGATGGCGACCGCGATCAACTCCTGGCGAAGGCTGAACAACAGATCGCGGAGAACAAAACGGACGCATGTGTCGCCAATGGGCGCGCGTACGGCGCAGGATTTGGATTAGTGACCGTCCCGGGGCGGTCCGTTCACTTGCTCCACCAGGAGGCGCTCTTTGAAGCTCTGGAGAAACTGGTTGGCGCCTGAATCCTGCAGGTTCGCCGCTCTTTGCTCAAGCCGTGGAAGATTTAAAATTGGCGGTGCGGGCAAAATTGATCGAGTCGCGATAGCGTTTGTCATCGGCGCGGATCCGCGCGGCGAGGGTTTTGCAGATCGCCAGCAAAAACGGCGTCGATATTTCCGGCGCCATTTGCAATAAGGATTGAAAAGCGCTCACCGAAATCTTCAATAGAACGGAATCTTGATTGGCCACCACGTCGGCCGAACGGGGAGCGTGATCGATCAGGGAGAGGTCCCCGAAGAATTCTCCGGCCGGCAACGTCGCCAGAATTGTTTCCTTTTCCCCAATCATCATCCGCACGCGCACTTCACCCTCCAGAACCAGATACATGGCATCGCCGGCGCTTCCTTGTTTGACGAACTCGGTCCATTGACGAATTTTTTGGACCTCCATAAACTGAATGAAGCGGCCCAGTTGTTGGTCCGTCATGTCGGCAAGAATTTTAACTCGGCGCAGCATGCCTGGTTTAATGCCCGGAACCAGGGGCGTGGCGGGACCCGGGGAACCAGAAGCGACCTCAGAGTTCGGCTCTTTCGAACCGAACAGCGTCTGCAATTCAGGAACGTCCGCTGCTTTGTGCCAGGAGCCGCTCTGGCCGACAAAGATCCAGGTCTGTGCGGTTACGCGCTCGTCGCGAATCCAGGAAGTGAGAATCGGGAGCTCGACCGGCCCATAAACTACGTCGTCCACGGCCCAAATCCTGTATCCACTCTTTCCGTCTTGAGCTTCCATCAAATGATTTGTAACGCAGTCGGCATTCCCGATAAAGCGAAAAAGCAGCGCAAGGAAGAGCCAAAAGTCGAAACTACATCTGTTCGGTTGTTTCGATGCCGAGCACGTCCAAACCTTGTTTCAAAACGCGCCCGGTCAATTCGCACAAAATGAGGCGGGCCCCGCGCTCCGGTTCGGCTGCTTTCAGGACCGGGCAAGCTTCGTAAAAGCCGGCGAACAGCCCGGCCAGGTCGTAAAGGTAATTGCACAGATAATTTGGCCGGTATTCTTCCGCCACCGCCTCGAGCACGATCCCGTAATTGAGCAAATGCTTGGCCAGGCGAATTTCTTCCGGAGTGCACAGGGGAAGGTCATTAACCGTCTCGGGCGAAGCCGAGCCAGACGGCTGCGCGACTTCTCCCTTGCGGAAAATGCTTCGGAGGCGGGTGTCGGCGTATTGCAGATACGGCGCGGTGTTGCCGCTCAGTGACAGCATTTTGTCCCAACTGAAAACATAGTCGCTCTGGCGATTGGGCAACAGGTCCGCATATTTAATGGCGCCCACGCCGACAATGCGCGCGATCTCCCGTCGTCGGCTCTCGCCCAGCTCAGGATTCTTTTCCGTGACCACCTGAAAAGCGCGCTCTTGGGCTTCATCCAGAAGATCGGTGAGTCGGATAGTTTCCCCGGATCGCGTTTTGAATGGTTTACCGTCTTCACCCAGAATCGAGCCGAACCAGGCGTGAGCCAGCTTGATCTGAGCTTGCGGTTTCCAGCGCTGGAAGATGGCAAAGAGTTGCTTGAAGTGCAGTTGCTGCCGTCCGTCGGTCACGTAAACTATTTCTTCGGGCTGCCAGGTTTCCATCCGGTAAGCGAGCGTAGCAAGGTCGGTGGTGGTGTAATTGGCGGCGCCGTCGCTCTTGAGGATCAACGATGGATGGGCCTTCAACTCCGGAATGTCATCGAAGAACACGACGATGGCTCCTTCGCTTTCGCGGGCGATACCTGCCGTGCGCAACTCTTCAACGACTGCTTTCAAGCGGGGGTTGTAAAAGCTTTCGCCGAGGGTGTGATCGAACTTGATTCCGAGCCGGGCGTAGACTGTTTCAAATTGCTGCTCCGAGAGCGCGATCATTTCGCGCCAGATGGCAAGATTCTCGGGGTCGCCATTCTGCAGTTTTACCAGTTCCTGACGTGAGGTTTCCAAGGCGGCAGGGTCGGTTTCACACGCGGCATTCACTGCTTTGTACAGCCGCTCCATTTCGCCAATCGGGTCGAGGCTTAGCGCAGCGCGGTTGAGCTGTTGTTTCCAGCCGGCCAGGAGCTTTCCAAACTGCGTCCCCCAATCACCAATATGGTTGTCGGTAACGACACGATGCCCGAGCAGGCGCAAAGTGCGGGCCAGACAATCCCCCAGGACGGTCGAGCGAATATGGCCGACATGCATTGGCTTGGCGACGTTGGGCGAACTGAAATCGACGACAATCGTCCGAGGCTGGGTGGTCGGCTGAAAAAAAAGTTGCTCGCCCCGAGCCGCAGCCTGCAAAACTCTGGACAGGGCGGTAATCTTCAGTCGAAAATTGAGGAAGCCAGCTCCGGCAACTTCCACCGGCTCGCACCATTCACTGACATCGAGTTTGCCGGCGACATCCGCCGCCACCTGGCGTGGATTCAATTTTCGCTCCTTGGCCAAAGCGATCAGTGCGTTCGTCTGATAATCACCGTACCGGGGATCCGGGCAGGGCCGCACCAAAATTGTGGCGAGATTGGCTTCGGGCAGGAGAACCGCGACGGTCTGTTGGAGGCGCTGTTCAATTAATCGATGCAACACGAGACACAATCTGCCGGATGAAGGTGTGCGCGGACAGCAAAATTAGCCGGAGAAGGTCGGGAACAGGATGGCTTCAAGAAAGCCAGCGTCATTGAGGCCGTCCGTGTCCGCTTAGCGTGGTGTCGGCGTCCCGCCGGCAGAAACCGCGCGTGTTGATCCTTTCTTCCACCGATTCGCTGCGAGATTATCCGCGAGATAGGCCTCTGCCAGCGGGACGCTGGCAGCACGCTAAGCACATTCGGCCGTCCCGCCCCATTCTTGAATCCACCCTGGTGTCGAAAAACCGGGCGCGAATCGTTACTTGGCGCCGGACTGCCCTTTGATGATTGCGTACATGGCTTCGGAATCCGGGGCGGCTTCAAGAGCCTGGCGAAATTCCTTATTGTGAAGGAGCTTGGCGATACTGGCGAGCGTGTGCAAATGCTTCTGGAATTGGCCCTGAGGAACCAGAAAAAGCATCACGAGGTTGACGGGTTGGTTGTCCAGCGCATCGAAATTCACGCCTTTTTTGGACCGGCCGAGCGCGCCGACCACTTCGTAAATCAAATCAGTTGAAGCGTGGGGGATCCCGATGCCGAAACCAATTCCCGTGCTCATGGAGGACTCGCGTTTCTTGACGACGGCGGCGATTTGTTCGCGGTGCTCCGGCTTAATCCTGGCCGTGCTGATAAGATTTGTGAGCAACTC
Source organism: Verrucomicrobiota bacterium (assembly GCA_039933075.1). GTDB lineage: Bacteria > Verrucomicrobiota > Verrucomicrobiia > Limisphaerales > JACPZS01 > JBDTOW01. The sequence goes on from JBDTOW010000039.1 coordinate 3,878, forward strand.
GTCGATCGCTTCCCAGCGATTCGCGGCCTGCATTTCTGGAATAATCTGCGCCGGGCTGAGAATGTCACCAAGATTCATAGTGAATAATCCGAGTCAGCATTTCGCCCGAAGACCAGGGTCTTTACAAGAGCGAATTCAGTGATTACCAGCGCGCATTAATTTCGTCGAAGCAAAAATTGCTCGAACAAAACCCGGATTCAGCGCTGTAGCAAGTTCTGGCGAGAGTCCGCATCCGGAAGAATACCGGCGGCAAGCTTGTCTTCTCGGACCAGTTTCGTATTTTGCTTCCATGGATTTGGCCGCCAACCTTGAGCGCGTCCGACAACGAATAAATGCAGCTTGTGTCGGTTCCGGGCGCGACCCCAGCGCCGTCATTTTGCTTGCCGTAACCAAAGGTCAACCTCCACAGGTGGTCCGGGCCGCGGCGGAACTGGGCTTGAATCTGTTCGGCGAAAATCGCGTTCAGGAAGCGAAACTAAAGATTGGCCAGTGCCCAACTCCCTTGCGTTGGCACCTGATCGGGCATTTACAATCCAATAAGTGCCGCGACGCAGTTCATTTTTTTCAAATGATCCAGAGTGTTGACAGTCTCCCTTTAGCGGAAGAGATCAATAAATGCGCGGAAAAATCGGCAAAGACAATGCCTGTGCTGCTCGAAATCAATGTTGCGGGTGAATCAACCAAATTCGGCTTCAGGCCCGAAGACCTTTTAGCTCAGTTGGAACGAATTAACGCGCTCCGGAAAATTGAAATCCACGGTCTAATGACCATCGCGCCCTATACGCCTGAGCCGGAAAAGGCACGCCCCAGCTTCCGCCGCTTGCGCGAACTCAAGGAAGCGAGCGAGCGGGTTTTGGGCGCGCCGCTTGCCCACCTCAGCATGGGCATGACTGGCGATTTCGAGATTGCGATTGAAGAGGGAGCAACAATGATTCGAATCGGCAGCGCTCTGTTCGGTCCGCGAGTTCGTTCGGAAATCCGGTAAACCTAAAAGAAGCAGTTGGAACCGCGAAATACGCGAACCACGCGAAAACAAACGGATTAGAGAAAAAGACCGATTCACCAACGGGAGAATCGGTTTTTTTCGGTTCGACTCGATTCCTTTTCGCGTATTTGGCGTTTTTCGCGGTTTGAATTGCCGGATTTAGGGTAAACGCAATGCCAGCCCGGGATGCGGGTAGTGGTAGTCCCACTACCCGGAATGCTCAACTGCCAATCACCCGCGAAAAATGGTCCTGACATGCTTAGCGCCAAGTTGAGTGAAGTTTTTAATTTTTGACATTCCCCCGTTCACTCCTACCCTCCAATCGTGACACCGGATTTGTTCAAACCAGAAACCGCCGAGGCCTTGAAAGCTTATGAGAAATTCATACTGTGCCTGGACAAGACGCCCGAACAGTGTGAGGCATCGCTGATTTCCCTGGTTGAGAAGGCAATCAAGGCTTACGAAAATCGCGGCCCGAATCTGCGCCACGGGATCGCACTGGACAAACAGATCACGATCATACTCAGTCAGACCGAAAACGAGCGCCCGCTTTGTGGAATTTACTTCAACCTGTCCTCTCCGTATCACAAGAAAAAACCGAACCATTAGCTGTTGATCGCAAGTCTGCGCAGCGCCCGCAAATGCGCAAATCAGCGAGCAACCACACGATTATTCTTGTCGAACTTCGTCGCCCACGTGTGCTTCCCCCTCGACAATGTCGGCCACGATGTTTGTATCGCTTTGAGGACCGGTTACTTTTACCTGCCCCACTTTCTGGCTGGCTCGATAAACTCCCAGCCGTTGATTTATCCCGGGCATGTCTCCCACGGAAAACTCGAGAACTACAAAACGCAGCTCGGAGTTGACGGAAGCCACCTTGCCGGTTAACTGAAGCGTTGGAGCAAGGTTCGACTTTTGATTCGCCGCCCGCGCCTTGGGCAGCGGCGTCGCTTTTTTCTTAGTCTCGTTCGTGGACTTGGAACCTTTGGTTGCACAGCCGGCCAAAGTCAGACTGGTGATGAGAAGCGAAATGACCAATCGCATACGCAGCATTTAAGGCGGATCAATCGGCACGTCAACTTGCAAAACGAAATACGGATGGCAAAAATCGAATCTGAGCCGTAGCGATCCGCAGTCCTCGGAGGTCGATTGCGAAATCAAGAACGCTGAATGCGCCGGTCCGCCTGGCAGTCAGATAATCAAATGCGCTGGGTGGTCGGCGGCACAAATTCACTTGCCAAACTGGCCGCCTATTTAAACAGTCACTCTCGGAAAGAAATTTGTGCAGGATTTTAGAATCGCGCATATTCGGACCTGATCGATGGCTGGTATTTTTTCTTTGGAACGTCCTGCGCCTGCCGCACTGTCATTGCTGTTGCGTGTCAATCTGCTGCAGAATTGGCGACGGCTTAAATCCATTCGGCGGCAGTCACGCCTGCTGACGTCCGTCATTGGACTGTTTATTTTCGGCTACATTGGTCTTTCTTTCTGGCTATTTTACCGCGGACTGAAATTCGTTGCGACGTTTCCCGGGCTGGGCACTCTGCTGACGGAGCGGCTGCTGTTTCTGTTGTTCGCTTTTCTGTTCGCCCTTCTGCTGCTGAGCAACCTGGTGATCAGCTATACCAACCTCTTTCGCAATCGCGAGACAGCTTTCTTGATGACCATGCCGATCTCGCCGCAAACCATTTTTCGCTGGAAATTCTTGGAATCAACGGTGCTCGCTTCATGGGCGTTCCTGTTTCTGATTGCTCCCTTTTTGGCCGCGTACGGGCTTACGCACAAGGCTGATTGGCATTTCTATCCGGTGACGCTTGTCCTCCTCGCACTGTTTATTGTCCTCCCGGCGGTTGCCGGGTCCTGGCTCGCAGTCAACGTCGCGCGATACCTGGATCGACGGGCCTTTCAAGTGACGCTGCTCGTGCTGGCCGTCCTCTTGATTGTCAGCGCCGCCGTATGGCTGAAACCGGAAGCGGTCACGGACGAATCGCTGGAGACACGTGTGCTGTCGGTATTGGATCGACTTCTTATGAAGACGCGTTTCGCGCAATTTCCGGCGCTGCCAAGCTATTGGCTCTCCGCCGGCGTGCTCAATTGGTCGGAAGGGGCCTTGGCTGCGGCTGGTTTCTTTCTCCTGGTATTGTTAAGCCACGTCCTGTTCTTTGGATTCCTCGCGTTCAACGGGATGGGCAGGTTCTTTTACGACGCGGCGTCCGCGGTGCAAAGCCGGGGAAGCGTCTTGGGCCAATGGAAGTGGTTTCGCGTCTGGCAGAATCAACGAAGCACCGCAAGCGCCGGCATTGGAGCCGTCGAATGGGCGTTTAATCATTTGGTGTGGGTGCGTTCGGATGTGCGCGCTTTGCTCGTCAAGGACGTGCGCATGTTCTGGCGCGACACGACGCAATGGGGCCAAACGATCATGCTCTTCGGCTTGTTGGGCGTGTATATCCTGAATCTTCGCCATTTTTCCCAGCAGTTGAGCAACCCGTTCTGGATTCATCTCATTACCTATCTCAACCTCGGCGCGTGCGCGCTTAATCTCGCCACCCTCACCACGCGTTTTGTTTATCCGCAATTTTCCCTGGAAGGAAAGCGACTCTGGATCGTCGGGCTGGCACCGTTGGGCCTGGCGCGGGTTGTGAAAGCAAAGTTCTGGCTGACAGGTTGTGGGTCGTTGGTGGTGACACTGGGGCTGATCTCGCTTTCCTGTTACATGCTCAAGCTGCCGTTTATCCGAACGATCTACTTCGGGACTGCGGTTAGCGTAATGACCTTCACGCTGACCGGGTTGGCCGTCGGCCTGGGCGTTCTTTATCCCAACTTCAGGGAAGAGAATCCGAGCAAGATCGTCAGCGGATTTGGCGGCACGTTTTGTCTGGTATTGAGCTTTTTGTATATTCTTGGCTCCGTCATTCTACTGGCGATCGGCTCGCCCTGGGCCGGAGCGAGCTGGGGATCGCCGAGCTTGTTGCTGGCTTGTTGGAGCGGATTCGGCCTGCTGTCGTTAGCGCTGGGCTGGCTGCCGTTTAATCTGGGGCTGCGCAAACTGGAGAATTTCGAACTGTGAACCGGGAGCGATCGCGTCTCTCGACGATCGAGTTTTCGTCGGTTCCAATCTTTGCGCTTAAATTGATTAAGCGCTCGCTTTACACGCTCGGATCCGAGGACTAGAATTAAATCCATGCCGTCGGATTTTAACGAATCGGACTTTCTTGACAGCGATTTTCGCGCGTCGCCGAAAGCGTCGCATCACCTGTCGTCCGGCCTCGCCGCAGCCTCAACCTCCGGCACCAACCGGCCCCCGACCAGCGACGAACTCAGCGCGCAAGTCAGCGAGACTCAGCAAAAACTCGCCGAGCTCAAACGAATCCAGGAGGAGCTCGACCAGAAACGCGTGGCACTCGAAGAAGAGCGCCGTCGCCAGATGGAGTTCCATACTGGACGCCAGGAGATGATCCACCATCTGACCCGCGGGGTCGGCTTGCTCGAGGAAGCCGAGTTTGCCGCTCGCCGCGATGGCGAACAAATGTCCAAAACCCTGGCGGACTTGCGCGCTGCGCTCGCGAAGATCGAGTCCATTCATGAAGCGATCTGGACCCAGGAAAATTACCCGATCGAACTGACCAAGGCGCTCACCACGCTGGAAAATGCGCGGATGGAATGGAATTCAGCCCGCCTGAAATGGACGTTGCTCTCGGGTAATTCTCCGGGCGCGAAAAGCAATCAAGGTTCCGACTCCGGCCCGCTCGGAAGCTCATTGTTGACTGAGCGGAGTTTCGGCGGACTGTGCAAGCTGGGGCTGGCGCTGACGTGGCCTCTGGCGGTGGTGGCGCTGTTGGCGCTGGCGGTCCTTGGGGTAATCCTGTTGCGTCACTAGGCTTGCCGGTCATGGGATACTTCAAAAAGAAAACTGATCCTGTCTCCGGTCGCGCCAAAGTACTGAACGCGGAGATCGCGGTCTTGGAAGAGCAAATCAGAAAATTGACGACCGATCTGGACCAGCCCGAACCTCAACCGCGTCCGCGTTCGACAGCGCCGCCACAAGCCCAGCCATCGCCCAATTCCCCATTCTCCGCGAACCGCGATCCGATTTTTGAGAAAGTGGATCAGCGCCGATTGAAGATAGAAAACGAGGCGAAGGAGCCACTGGAGAACCGCCCCGGCTTGGGCGTTGCTAAATTTGATCCAATAACGGCCTGGAAGCGTTTCCTCGATTACTTTCGCGGGCCGCCACCCACCAATCCCAAACTCCTCAATTACCTTGCCGCCGGAAGTATTCAGGGGCTGCGGCCGTTGCGCTACGAGAAACGCATCGCTCGATACCGTCTGCTCCTGCTGAGCCTCTGTTTGTTCTTTGCCCTGTGGATCATCATTTATCTGATTCGCCGGCATTGAACCGTGCCGCCGTCCACGTTGTCCAGTTTGCGAAGTCGTTGATTGTCATTCTTTTCGTGGGTCGAGATTCGGAACAAGGATTGAATCATGACAAAAAGTCTAATTGAAACCAGCGAAGGAATCTTTACCGCCTGGTTTTCGGAAGGCGGGTTGGCTAAACTGGATTTTCCTGTATTTCGGGGTCCCCAACCGCCGTCCACCACGCCGGAAACTCGTGATTGGAACCCCAACGCGAAGCCGTGGGTTTCTGCCGCCCGGGAAGCCATCGAGACGACCCTGGCTGGCAAGACCCCAAAGCTGCTTCCACCTTTCGATTTATCATCGGGCACAGAATTTCAGCGAGAGGTTTGGAGTGCGCTTAAAAAGATCCCAACAGGCAAGACGATGACTTACGGACAGCTCGCAACACTCATTGGACGCCCGAAAGCCGTTCGCGCCGTGGGGCAGGCCTGTGGAGCGAATCCAATCCCGGTGCTGATTCCTTGTCATCGAGTTCTGGCAGCAAACGGCGGTCTAGGCGGCTTTTCGGCCGGATTGGTCTGGAAGCGAAAATTGCTCGAAAAGGAGCAAGTCACAACCAGCGCTCACGGGCGGGTTGGATGCGGCACCAAATAACTGCGCGTCCACTCCGGATGCTGCGGAAGTGCGCTCCAATCACGGGTTGGTTCGTCTTCTTCGGGCCAGAGTGTGCGATCGTAAAAACCAGCTTTGTTCCACCCTTCTTTCCAATCGGTGTCGCTCATTCGCTTCGGAGGACCGACCAGTTCGAACTCGTAGTGACTCAGCACTGGACCGGCGTACATCACCTTTTCATTGCCGTGATCCACCGCAAGCACGAGCATGTGCACATTGCCCACACCTTCGTGCAGCACGCTGCCGGGATCTAATTCATCAGGCAAATCGGTGTGGACGTCGGCGACGATGGCGTCCCACTTATCGCAATAAGACAGAGAATGCCACATCCAGCCCGCTCGGGACCCGGCGCGAAACCTCGTTGGTAGAATTCCCCTCCACCCAAAGAATATCATCGTAAACCACCTTCGCCAGCGCCCAACTATCCAGCACGAAATTCTGGCCAAAAACCGTAAAGGAGCGTGGCAACTTGAGCCGTTCGGGGCCCAACGGCGCCACATAGTAATCGCTTTTGATATTCTGGAAACCGTACTGGCTGGCGTTAATCTGCTCCTGCAAGCTCTGCAATGTCGCCAGATCGCGGACGTCGCTCAGCGACGTGATCCCCGCCGCCACTAGCACCTCGCCAAGCTGGGCAAAGGTCATCGAATCAGTCCAGCCAACAAACGCCTGGATGACGCGGTCAAACTGAAACCAGTTGTTGAACTGTCCTCCCTGCGGCAGCACTTCGCGCAGGACAATGGCGGTGCCCAACTCGCGTTCGTACGGCTTATGTCGATTGCCGAAGCAGTCCTCAAATTCGTCACCGGCCACGCGCAGGTCTGTTCGGGCAAGCCACATGGTCGCCTGGAAATAATGCCTGAGCCGTTGGGAGTTCTCGTAATGTCCGCGGACCTTGAACTGTGAGAAATCCATCGTTCGCGGATGGCCGAAGAGGTCAACGCACTCAACGAGCTTTTCCGCCTTGATCAGAGCCAGCGCGGTGGCGACACGCGGATCCTGGTTGAGTTGGCTTGGCACCGTATTGCCCGCAAGCAGTGAGCGCGCAACCGCAAGAAAAAAGTCCGCGTCGAGCACACTATCCTTCAGAACGCCACCGCCAGTTTGTGCCGCGGCGTCGGGAATTTCTAGCGCCATGCCGTCGAGCATGCGTTCGAGCAGGAAGGAAAGACTCGTCTCTTCCAGCTCTTCGAGCATGGCGTCGTAACTGCGATGCCACGCCTGGAGAATTGCATCGGTGGACACGAAAACCGGCAGATCATTATTCCAGACTCGATAGAACGCCTCGGCGAAGCTGTGGGTGCCAAGCCGTTCGCTGACGACGAAGCCGAAGTGCTTCAAGGTGGCCAGCTCCCGATCATCGAGCCGAAAATCGAAGAAAGGCAATGCGCCCACGCCCTCGACAATATCACGGCCCCGTTCTGACGGGTCAGTGTTGAAGTCATCCCAAAACAGAGCGGTCGTCGGATCCCAATCGATTCCCAACAAGTAAGTGGACTGCGGATGAAGGGCGGCAAATTCATCGGCCGATATCTGGCCAAGACGATCCAGTTCCTCGCTGAAGCGCTCCGCGTACCCGAAGACCTCGGCACCACCCGAAGCGGTCCCCTTGGCAGCCGGACCTTCCGGCAAGGCGACGACGCGATAGAAAGCGAGTGCCAAACCAGGAGGAATTCTCATATTGAGGATTTCATTCGGCACGCTCGTCTTGCCGCGCAGTCGTTCGCCGATGGGTTGCCAGATTTTCAAATCCAAACTGCGTTGCAGCTCGAAGGCTGGAAGAAAGGTTGTGCCATCCTGCTTCGCCAGGCGGGCGGGCCAATTGATTTCAAAGTTCGCCTGGTTCGGACGGATGCTGAGTTTAAGCGCATTGCCGCTGCTCGCGATTTGAGCTCCGACATTGACGAAAG
>JBDTOW010000040.1:0-11728 GCA_039933075.1 Verrucomicrobiota bacterium
CGTAAAACGGTTGTAAAATTAAAATACACCCATTTTCAAACCACACAAATCGCCGGCGTAAACAGTTCGTGGCCATAATATTTGGGGAATTCAATAGTTTCGGGTTCGCTTGGATCGACGGATTTTCGTTGGTATTTGACGCATCGGCGCGATCTTTAATTCAACAACTGGCAGTTCTTAAACTTCCTCTTAACCATAACCCATTCCTTGTCGGGTTTAGATCAGGTGAACCGCAAAGCACGCTCCAGGCTGTGAAGGGTGCGTGCAAAGTGCTCCCCGGTTGGCATTCCAACTGGCAATGACAGCCGCAAGGCGTTACGGAACGACACCTATGCGGCAACGACTGCCGCGTTGCGCGCTGGTGCGGCTGTCAAGGAGTTCGAGCCAGCCAACTATGTTCGCGGGCATTTGCAACGTGACCATTATCGTTACGGCTCCGGCACTCGGGCAGACGTCCTTTCAGACCAGCCAGGGGAATGGCCAGCTTTCCACGTTCGAATTCGGAAAGGTTATCGAGACGCGAACCCTGCGCGGGCTGCTGGATCGTTACCTCCCGCCGCAGACATTGAAACTGATCGTTCTCACGGAATGTTTTGGCGGGAATGTGGCGCTGTCACCATTTTTCCGCGACATGACCGCTACGGCCATTGCCTCCAGCACCAGCGCCAATCAGGAAGGCCGGACCGGTGGTTACGAAGACGATGCCGCGCGAGCGCTAAAGCCCGGGGCGGGCGCCACGGCCGCAGATGTTCATCAAGCAGGCACCATCGGCCGCCAGACAGTCGAGGACATCGACAATCCAGAGAGATAAACAGAGCGGTTTTGTTTTGTCAGAATGGCCGACCGTGGCCGGCGCCGTGAGTTTGGCAAATTTCCCGCTCAACCCGGTTTCCACTACGGGTCCCATTGAAAGCCGTCACATCGTCATCTACTGCGGCAGTCCTATCGACAGAAATGTGAGGGTGGAGACTCATGATGGCAAAACCATCCCCTCCGCCGATGGTCAAAAGACGCCATTCAGCGACGCCGGTGACCGAGACAGGATTAAACAAAACTTTTCCGTCGAGTCGAACACCACGGTGACGACTGCTGGCGGAGCGCCGCAGGCTGGTGACAGGCGGCTCGGCCAGAACGGTTGGGATTATTCCGGCACTCTCGGAGGATTGGAGGCGGCCCTGCAAAAGGCGGAGGATGCGATCAAAAACTCGGCCCATCCCGAGCGCGAGCAGTTTATTCTTTATGTCGGCGATCATGGAATCATCGGCACGTTGGGAAAAAACCCAGCGCCTCCGCAAAAATCGACCCCCAATTCGCGATCCCAATTGGCGCCTGCATTCCAAAGTTTTGCTTCCAACGACCCGGCGGTTTATTTCATGGAACAGGACCTTAATAATGTTCCCGGATTTTTGCTTTTCTTGGAGACTCCAGACCAGACCGCGGGGCTAGCGATCCCCAATTTTCAACCTGGCGGGCTTGCATTTCAGCCTGGCCAACTTGCCTTAGTCTTGAACGCGGCCGCGCGCTCGATGGCGAGGTACTCGGCTTCCGAGTGACGGGTGGTTGAGCGGGCTGCCTGCATACGACATTGGAGACTATGCCACAAGTGTTCGCATGGCAAGGCGAACGCCTGTGGCACAGGTTCGCTTCAATCACTGCATCACTTTGATGAGTGAGTCAGTTCTGCATCGATCTCCATCGGGGTCGTGATACGGTCCTTGGAGCGTCGACGCGAACTCGATCCAGATGTCGCCTCGGCAGAGCCCGAGCGGAAGATGCTCTGATTCCTGGCGGAAGCGCTTCCGGCCAATGGAGGCCCGCCAGACCAATCAATGAGTGAAACCTTTTTCGTCCTCCGGCAGCGGCTGGCCTTTCGTTTCGGGCGCGAACGGCAACACCAGCAATCCCAGAATAAAAATCGAGCACATTGTCAGGCCGGCATAGCGCATCGGTTCAGCCTGGGTTTTGAACACCTGGCTTGTCAACAGCCCCAGAACCGTCGGACCTCCCGCGGCGATGAAGCGGCCAACGTTGTAACAGAAGGAGGTGCCCGTGCTGCGCAAGCTGGTCGGGAACAGTTCGGGGAAGTAGATCGCGTAACCGGCGAAAAGCGAAAGCTGACAGAAGCCCATCACGATGAGCATCCAGAAATCACCGCGTGTTTCGAGTTTCAAAAACACCAAGGCGGTGCTGAACAGCGCCGCGATGAATGCCATCGCGAACGCCGGGCGGCGGCCTATCTTCTGGGCGACTTTGCCGAAGGTCAGCATCCCGAAGAATGCTCCGATATTTATCATCATCGAGGCGTAGCCCGACCACTTCATCAAGGCGCCCGTGAGCTGCGAACCGGATAATCCTTCTGCTCTGAACGTCTTTTCGAGAATGGAGCGCTGCAGATCGATCGCGAAGAAACCAATGCCCCACAAACCAATCACGCCGGCGCACGCCAGGAGCAGGCCGATGAAGGTATTTTTTCGCCAGGTCGGATTTGTGAAGAGCGCGCGATACGAGCCGACCTGCAGGCCGCTGGCGATTCCGGCCGCTTTCATCCTCACCCAGGCTTCAGGTTCCTTGAGCTTGCGTTGGATGAATACAACCAGCAGCGCCGGGAACGCGCCGATGACGAACATCCAGCGCCAGGCCGCCATGCCCATCAGGTTTCCGCCCACACCGTTTGCCTCCAGATGGCCGAGCAGAATGCTGATCAAAGCAGCCGTGATGTTACCCACCGCCGAGAGCGCTTGCAGCAAGGCCAACGCGTGCGGACGCGCCACGGTCGGGACCGATTCCGCGATGAGCGCGACACCCACGGCGAATTCACCGCCGACGCCCAACCCGGTGATGAAGCGGTAGAAGGCAAAATCCCAGAACCCTTTCGAGAGCGCGCTCAACCCGGTGCAGAGGGAGTAGATCAGGATCGTGATCATCATCGTCTTGGCGCGTCCTAAGCGGTCACCGACAACGCCGAAGATGAGGCCGCCGGTGGCCCAGCCAATAAGAAAGATCGAGGTCGCGTATCCACCGTAGGCCTTGGGGTTAAGACCCTCAGGTAGTAAGTCCTTCATGGCCGGGGCGCGGGCGATGTTGAACAGTTGCTGGTCAAGACAGTCAAACAGCCAGCCCAGCGCAGCCACAATCAAGACGAACCAATGATAACGGTTCATCTCCCGCCACCATGGAATCGCAATGGCAGGCACAGCGGGACTGGAAAGACTCATAGCTTTAGCTCACGGGATTTCCTTCGGGAAACGCGATTGTACCTACACGTATTTATGGGAAGCGCCAAGAACTATTTCCGCGAGTGGTGAACTTCGATCGACCAGATTCAACCAACAAACAAGAACGCCCGTTCAAATTGAACGGATGTGTCTGGCGTGCTGCCAGCGTCCCGCTGGCAGAGGCCTATGTTGCAACTAATCTCCGAGCGAATCGGTGGGAGAAAGGATCAATACGCGAGCTTTCTGCCGGCAGGGACGCCCGCAGCACGTTAAGAAGACATAATGGAACGGCTGTCCGAAAAGCAAACAGCGTTCTCTCCTCTATGACTTGGCGGCTTCAGCGGTTTTCGCCTCGGCGGCGGGTTCGGCCTTGATTGGCTCCGGAGCCTGGGCGGGCAGATCCACCCACTCCAGGATTGCGCGATCTCCGGCGTCGCCCCGCCGACGCTGGGCGAGCTTGATGATGCGCGTGTAACCGCCGTGCCGTTCTTTCTGGGCGGGAGCGATTTCATTGAACAGGATGCGCACCGCATCCTCTTGATGCAAACGCGCAACCGCCAAACGGCGATGATGAATTGTGCCGTTCTTGCCAAGCGTCACCATTTTCTCGGCTACGGAGCGGGCGGCCTTTGCCTTGGCGAGGGAAGTCGTGATACGCCGGTGCTTGATTAGACTGCAAACCAGATTGGCGAGCATCGCGTTCCGATGCGTGCCGGTGCGTCCCAACTTTGCCGTTCGTTTGAGGTGTCGCATAAACTAGGCGGTTGGCTTGGCTTCTTCCTTTGGTGCATCGAGCAAAGCCGGATCGATGTTCATCCCGAGGGTCAACCCAAGGCTCTGTAATTTGTCTTTTATTTCGTTCAAAGATTTCTTGCCGAAGTTGCGGTACTTGAGCATTTCCGCTTCGGTCTTCATGGCCAATTGGCCGACCGTGGTGATGTTGGCGTTGTTCAGGCAGTTGGCGGCCCGCACGCTGAGCTCGATTTCGTTCACGCTCATGTTGAGCAGCTTCCTCATTCGGGTCTGCTCTTCGTCCTGCTTGTCCTTCACCTCCTCGAACTCGACGGCATTCTTGTCGTAACCGACAAATACATCGAGGTGATGCTGCAAGATCGCGGAAGCCTGCGTCAATGCGTCGTCCGGGCTAATCCGCCCATCCGTCCAAACTTCAAGAATCAACCGGTCATAGTCGGTTCGCTGCCCTACCCGGGCGCTTTCAACGGCGTAGCGCACACGGGTCACTGGAGAAAACAAAGAATCGATCGCGATTACCCCAATTGGCTGATCAACCTTCTTGTTTTCGTCACCCGGGCAAAAGCCGCGCCCGACCTTCACTTCCAGCTCCATCTCGAATTTCTTCTTCTTGTCGAGGGTGCAGATGTGCTGTTTGGGATTTACGAGCTCGAGTTTATCGTTCACCTTGATATCGGCGGCGGTCACCTCCGCGTCCTTGTGAACCGAGAGGAGAAGTGTCTGGGGCTCGCGCGAATGGGCTTTGAAAAGGATCTTTTTCAGATTTAAAACGATGTCGGTCACATCTTCGACGATGCCTTCGATAGTGGCAAATTCGTGCATCGCGCCATCGATCTTGATGGAAGTGATCGCGGCCCCCTCGAGCGAGGAAAGGAGCACGCGTCGTAGTGAGTTGCCAATGGTATGCCCGTAGCCGGTTTCAAACGGCTCGGCGACAAATTTGGCATAGGTTTCCGTCGCGGTTGAGTCTTCCTTCATCAACCGCTTGGGCATTTCGAAGCGTCCTAAACGTACTGGCATAGTTACTTTCTAGTCGATTTTAATCTGGCCGCCCGTGTTCTTTCCCGCTAGCGAGCGGCCCCTATAATCGGCTTTTGCTCTCACCCGAGAGCGGATGGTTTAGCGGGAATAAAATTCAACAACGGCCTGTTCATTTGCGATGGGCTGAATGTCCTCGCGCGATGGAATTCGCAGCAACGTTCCTTTGAAGGCCTCCTTATTGAGCGACAACCAATCGGGCACCGCACGGCTGGTGGCCAGCTCGAGATTTCGGGTCGCGGTCTGCCGCGATACATTCGAATCTTTGACCTCGACCACGTCGTTCACTTTGACGGCAAAGGAAGGTATGTTCACCTTGCGGCCATTGACCTTCATGTGGCCATGGGTAATCATTTGGCGTGCGGCCGGGCGAGTGGCGGCAAAGCCAAGATTGCAAACCACACTGTCCAGGCGGGTCTCCAGAATTTGCAGCATTGTCTCGCCGGTAACGCCGCGCCGTTTGAGGGCCCGTTCGTAAACACCACGAAACTGCCGCTCCATAAGTCCATAATAATAACGAAGCTTCTGTTTCTCGATCAAACCGAGAGCATAATCTGTATTCTTGCGGCGGGATCTTGGGCCGTGTACACCCGGTCCATAGTTTTTTCGTTCGAGGTATTTCGAGGGGCCAAAGATCGGAATGCCAAACCGGCGGCTAATGCGGACGCGTGGACCAGTATAACGAGCCATACTTTAAGTTTCAGATTTAAGATTTATTAGACACGGCGTTTCTTACGCGGACGACAGCCGTTGTGCGGCACGGGTGTCACGTCCTTGATCGAAGTGATTTCGAGGCCGATCGCCTGCAACGCGCGAATGGCGGATTCCCGCCCGGAGCCGGGGCCTTTGACTTTTATCTCCACTTCTCTCATTCCATGTGACATTGCCTGGCGAGCAGCGTCCTGGGCCACTTGCTGCGCGGCAAACGCCGTGCTCTTCCGCGACCCTTTGAAGCCAACCTTGCCGGCGCTGGACCAGCCGAGCAGATTGCCCTGCATATCGGTAATCGTAACCTGCGTGTTGTTGAACGTTGCGAGGATATTGGCAATTCCGACCAAAATGTTTTTGGCGCCCTTTGCCTTGATGATTTTCTTGGCATTTGGATCCTCACCCAGCAACTCTGCCGCAGTCGGGGCCGAGCCCGCAACCGGTTGTTCGGGCTTCGCTGGGTCAGCGGGGGCCGCCGCCGGAGCACCGGGCGCTGGCACTTTTTTGCCAACCTTAGCGCCCTTGGCGGCCTTCGGCTCGGAAGCGGACTTTTCGACCGGAGTTTCAGCGGCAGCAGGGGCCTGAGGTTTGCTCTCTTTTTTCGGATCTGGATTCTTGCCTTTGGTTTCGTCAGCCATAGAAATTAATGAATACCTGTTTTAGCGTTAGGATTGCGTTGCACGCCAACGGTCTTGCGCGGGCCCTTGCGAGTGCGCGCATTCGTCTGAGTGCGCTGCCCGCGAACAGGCAGGCCACGGAGGTGGCGAATGCCGCGATAGCATTTGATGCTTTGCAGGCGTTTCAGGTTCATGCCGATCTCCCGGCGCAAATCACCTTCGATCACGTATTTGCCATCCTGAATCGCGTGAACGATCTGGGAGAGTTGCTGTTCATTCAAGCTTTTGGCGCGAATGGCCGGATCGATATTGGCCTTGGCCAGAATAATTTTTGAATTGACGGGGCCGATTCCGTAGATGTAACGCAGCGCGATGTCGATGCGTTTCTCGCCTGGTATTTCAACTCCAATGATGCGTGCCATATATCAATGTTTTATCCTTGCCGCTGCTTGTGCCGGGCGTTCGAGCAAATCACTCGAATAACGCCCTTGCGTTTGATAATTTTGCAATGCTCACAAAGTCTTTTGACCGATGCGCGAACTTTCATACGAAATTATTTTGTCGATACGTAATGCAACCCTTTGACAAGTCGTAAGGCGACATCTCCACCGTTACTTTATCGCCCGGCAGAATACGAATAAAATTCGGCCTCATTTTGCCGGAAATGTGAGCCAGAATACGATGCCCGTTTGGCAACTCCACTCGAAATATCGTATTCGGGAGCACTTCCACTACCGTGCCTTCAATTTTGATGGCGTCTTCTCTAGACACGTTAAAATCTCTGGCTCCGACTCCGTAACCAAAACCGTATGCTCAAAATGAGCGGATGGCTTACCATCTTTTGTGACAACCGTCCAGCCATCACTTAGGATTTCCACGGCGCTGGTCCCCGCGTTAACCATTGGTTCGATCGCCAGCGTCATGCCTGGCCGCAATTTCGGCGAGACTTTGCCATCGATGTAATTAGGAACTTGAGGATCCTCATGCACCGACCGCCCCACTCCATGCCCCACGAATTCCCGCACAATGCTAAACCCGTTACTTTCCACGTAGTTCTGAATCGCTTGCGAAATGTCGGCAACGTGACTGCCCGGCAAAGCTCGAGCGATGCCTTCATAAAGCGACTTTTCCGTAACATCCATCAGTTTCTGTTTCAATAAATCACAGCCGCCGACCGCGATGGTCCGAGCATTGTCGCCCACGAATCCATTATAGATGATCCCGACATCGATACTCAAGATGTCACCAAATTGGACCCGCCGGTCACCGGCAAGACCATGCACTACTTGTTCATTGACCGAGATGCACACGTGGCACGGATACTTCCGATACCCCAAGAACGCACTGCGCGCGCCATGACTCTTAATTCGGGAGGCCGCCAATTGATCGATCTCTTTCGTGGTCATTCCGGGCACGATCGAGGCCGTCACTTCATCAAGAACCGCGCGCGCCGCCTGGCAAGCCGGACGCATTGCTTCCAGATCCCGCTCACTCTTTAGAATGATCATCCCCTCAACGCGGCTGTCGCTGCCGAGAGCCTTTGCTCCAGCGGTCTCGTCGCATCCACAACCGTCAACTTCCCCTGCTGCCGATAATAAGCAGCGAGCGGTTCCGTCTCGCGGCGATAAATGTCATATCTTTTACGAACTACCGGCTCCTGATCATCCTCACGCTGCACCACCATGGTTCCGCAGTCATCGCAAACGCCGTCTTTGCTCGGGGCCAATGTGGGCAATTGGTAAACACGACCGCATTTCGGACAGGTCCGTCGTCCAGTAATCCGATCCACAATCACCGATTCAGGGCTATCAAACAAGATTACCTTCTCGATGGGCGTCTGCCGCAGCCACTCGTCCAGCACTTTGGCTTGAGCCAGATTTCGCGGAAATCCGTCGAGCACGAATCCCTCCTCAGCATCCGACGATAAAAGCCAGGAGTTCACCAATTCCAACACCGCGTCGTTCGGCACCAACTCACCCTTATCAATGAACAATTTGGCTCGCCGCCCCATCGTCGAACCATTCTCAACTTCCCGTCGAAGCAGATGCCCGGACGAGACGTGGGGCAAACCGAGTTCTTTCTGCAAATGCACGGCGACAGTCCCCTTGCCCGAGCCTGGCGGACCAAGCAGTATCACCCGCCGCCTCATTGCTAAAAACGGCCTCGAAGTCGCGGTCCGCTCCCACCGCGGCCGCCACGTAAAAATCCGTCATAATGGCGCATCAACAGATGGGACTCCATTTGCCTCAGCGTGTCGAGCATGACGCCGACCGTGATCAGGATACTCGTTCCACCGAAGAAACTAGCAACCTCAAACGGCACATTCAACGCGCGGTACAAGACCACCGGCAGGATGGCAATGCCCGCAAGAAAAACTGCACCGGCCAGGGTGATCCGGCTCATCGCTTCGTGCAGGAATTGGCTCGTCGCATGGCCTGGCCGCACTCCCGGAATGTAGCCACCGTACTTTTTCAAATCATCGGATATCTGCAATTCGTTGAACTGGGTCGCCACCCAGAAGTAGGAAAAGAAGATAATCATCAATCCTTCCAGGCAGATGTACGTGAAGGATCCGTGGGTCAGCAGAAGAGCGATTTCGTTAAACAGCTTCAGGTTAAAGGTACTGCCAAGCATGCGGAACATTCCTTCCGGGAACATCAGGATCGCTTGAGCGAAAATGATCGGCATCACTCCCGCGTAATTAACTCGCAACGGCATGAATGACGTGCCTCCGGGGACCACTTTCCTGCCGACCGATCGTTGCGCATACTGCACAGGAATCTTGCGCTGGGCCTGGGTCACCGCGATCACTGCAGCGATCACCGCCAACAAGAGCAGAATCAGCGCGATCGATTGAAACAGGATGCCTTTGGAAACGGGCTGCCCGCCACCAGGAAAGAACATGTAATAGACCGCCCGTCCGGTCGTCGGAAACCGCGCCAGGATACCGATCGTGATCACCAGCGAAATGCCATTCCCAATCCCGCGTTCCGAAATCTGCTCTCCCAGCCACATCAGCAGCAATGTTCCCGTCGTCACCAGCAACACGGTTTGCATGCGATACCACCAGAGGTTTTCGACGAGGACCAACCGGCCGTCGAAGCCACTGAAAATCTTATCGGGATGTTCCCAACCCAGCGCCATGGCCAAACCCTGACCAAGGCACAACAATACCGTGAGGTAACGACCGTATTGGATTATTTTGGTCCGGCCACCCTCTTCACGCGCCAGCTTGCTGAGAGTGGGAATGACTGCGCTCAGCAATTGAATAATGATGGTGGCGCTTATGTAAGGCATGATCCCGAGGGCGCCGATCGCGCAGCGCTCCAATGCACCGCCCGTAAACAAGCTGTACATGCCCAACAAGCCCCCGCCTCCACCGCCCGCCCGCGCCGCATTCCTCGCGGCATAGGCCGTCAAAGCAGCGCCGTCCAAACCCGGAATCGGAATGATGGCAATCACGCGGCAAATCGCCAGCACCAACAGGGTGAAGATAATCCTGGACTTCAGCTCAGGAATCTTAAAGCAGTTGGCGAAGGTATTAGCGATGTTGGCAAACATGCGTTACGCAGGAAAAAGATTAAACCTTGGTTGCCTCAGTCTTTTTGAGGCCAACCATTTCGCAGACTCCCCCCAGAGCCTCGATCTTGGAACGCGCTGAGGCGCTGAACGCATGTACCCGGACGGTCAGCTTCCTGGTCAATTCTCCGCCGCCGAGGAGCTTGATCCCGTCTCCGCGTCCGTTGGCCAAGCCGGTGGATCGCAAAAGAGCTTCATCCACGGACGCCCCCGCTTCAAACTGATTTAATGCACCCAGATTCACTGGTATATAACGGATCTTGTGCCGGGCGTTGGTGAATCCGCGTTTTGGGATTCGCCGGATCAATGGCATCTGACCGCCTTCAAAACCGATGCGAACCGAACTGCCTGATCTCGCTGTCTGGCCCTTGCCACCGCGACCGCTGGTTTTGCCATGACCACTGGATTCACCCTGCCCCAGCCGCTTGCGGCGATGCTTGGCCCCGGGTCTCGGTTTAAGAGTATGTAAACGCATACAAAAATCTAAGCAGAGGGCGCCGTACCGACGCTGGGTAGATTGGTGGTTTCCGTGGGCTTCGCTGCATCGGGCTTCTTATCCTTCCACGCCAGACCCCGGCTGCGATAAATGTCCTCTCGCAAACGCAGCTTCAACAAGGCTTTGAGAGTCGCCTTGGCCACATTGGCCGGATTCTTTGATCCCAGCGATTTGGTCAATACGTCTTTAACACCGGCCGATTCCAGAACCGCGCGAACGATCTTCCCGGCGATGATTCCCGTTCCCGGAGAAGCGGGACGCAACAACACGCGTCCGCCATCAAAGGAGCAGAGCACTTCGTGCGGGATGGTCGAATCCTTTAACGAAACCCGAACCATGTGTTGTTTTGCGACTTCGCCTCCCTTGCGGATCGCATCGGCCACTTCACCGGCCTTGCCCAAACCCAGACCTACTCGGCCTTGCTTGTCACCAATTACAACCAAGGCGCTAAAACTAAACCGCCGACCGCCTTTGACAACCTTGGCCGAGCGGTTGATAAAAATCACTTTCTCCGATAATTCGTTGGCTGGTTTGCCTTCAAAAAACGCGGAGTCGCTTGATTCCTGGCCCGATCGGCTCCGGCGCCCGGTTCGTCCAGGGCCGCGACCGGCCGGGCGACCCCCGCCCGGACTAGATCTGATTTGGTCAGCCACAGTAACTTGTCTTTCTTTGGTTAAAATTGCAGACCCGCTTCGCGCGCGCCATCGGCAAGAGCTTTCACTTTGCCGTGAAAACGCGCCCCGCTCCGGTCGAAGACAACGTTGGTGATGCCCTTGCTCTTGGCAGCTTCGGCCGCCAGCGCACCAACGCGTTTGGCGCTCCCTGTGTTCGCCTTCAGTTTGTCGCGGTCGGAAATGGATTTGCTGAGCGTCGACGTGGAAGTTAACGTCACTCCCGCGTCGTCGTCGATAAACTGAACATAAATATTCCTGCCGGTAAAACAGACACTCATGCGCGGACGTTTCTGTGTGCCCACAATTTTTTTACGGATACGCCAGCGTCGGAGTTGTCTAAGTTTTAGTTTTTTTTCGGTTCTCATGCTGTGCGGCCACGGATTTTGCCGTCGCCGAAAAATGCTTTTTATTGAACTGTCTTGCCTTCTTTGCGGATGACCTTTTCGTCCGAATAGCGGACACCTTTACCCTTGTAAGGCTCCGGCGGATAAAAGCTGCGGATTTCCGCCGCGACCTGTCCTACCATTTGCTTGCTTGGTCCTTCAATCGTTAGCTTCGTGTTTTCCTCGACGGTCACTTTGATCTGGTCGGGGATTGCGTAGAGCAACGGATGCGAATACCCGAGGTTCAAATTGAGATTCTTGCCCT
>JBDTOW010000041.1:0-11599 GCA_039933075.1 Verrucomicrobiota bacterium
GACGGGACGGTTTTTGATCTGGCCGTCGGCCCGGGGCAGCGGGGCGAGGGCGATGTCGCCTTCGTTCATGGGCGCAAGTCGGTCACCGCGTATTCAGGTTCGGTGTCGCCGTAGGCTTTCGCCAACTGGCTGGCGGAAAACCGCGACCAGGCATGACGTTCGTCGTCCGGCGGAAGCACCACGACGACCAGACGCGCATTGGTGTCGAGCTGGCAGGGTTCGTCGAACTGAACCTTTTCGCCGTCAAAGTAAGCCGTTAGCGCCACGGTTTTCATTACAGCCCACTCTAGCGAAAATTCCAACCGCTGACAACCGGGGATTCGCATGAATCATGACATCTAAGAATCCCGGGGAATGTGGGGCGGCGTAGCGGGGATGCGCGAACTCAAAGCCATGCTGGAGCGCGATGTCATTTTGCCGCTGGTCGAGCCGGAAATTTACGCGAGAACTGGACGTGGTCTGGCTGCGAAATGTCCGCGCCATTGTCGGCCCACTGGCCGCGCCCGCGTCCAGTCCGAAAACAGTTCTCGTCCGCGTCCGGACCGTGTCCGCAGCCAGTCCTTGCCCGTGTCCGGGCCGTGATTATCCGCATCCAGTCCGTGTCCTCGAACTATCCGTGTCGCTGCTGACCTGCTCGTTTTCCGGCAAAGCCTTGGCCGTGAAACGAGTGACGGACAATCGAGGCAAACGAACGCCGGGCGTGGACAGAGTAATCTGGAGCACCCCGGCGTCTAATCTAAACACAAAGCGATCGACACGTTGCGGCGGCGCGGGGTTTGACTATCGAACTTGACAGCCTCTCCCAAGATGAGTTTAGTGTGCTCAGGTGCCGCACTATTGGGTCGCCGGTTATGGTAACGAGGCCTTATTGTCGCGACCAGTCAAAGACAACCTACCGCGAGTGAATACCAACTCTGGCCAAGGCAATAATGGAGCTTTGGGCTCATTCGAAGAGGATTGGAATTTCAAAAAAGGGACATTGATGGGCGGTCGCGGAACCAATTCTCGCCGCCTTCTCCCGTCCGGCGGCGTTGGGTTTATGGACGCCGCCAAATGTTGGACCTTTGTGTTCAGTCTGTTCGCGCTCCTCTATGCAGGCGCACTGAGCGAGCGAGCGTCTGCTGCGGATCGCCAGCTCAGCCAGGCCGAAGTGGAGAGCTGGTTTGACTCCAGCCTCGTGGACGGATTGGGAAATCCGCTGCGGGTTCGCCCCAACGTCCAGGTGACGGAGTTCATCGACGGCGCCGAAACTTTTCAGGCAATGAACCGCCAACTGAAGGTCACCGGTAAGAAATCCTATATCTATCTGCTTAACTGGTGGATCGATGATTCTTTTCCCCTCGTCGGTGTCGACCCTAACGCAACTCTTTTCCAGCGGCTCAAGGATGCTTCTGACTCCGGAGTTCAGATCCGCGGCATTTTCTGGCAGCAGGTTCTCACTCCCCCAAAAAAGGTCCTGGCCGACATCAACAGCCTGCCTTATGGCAGTGCAATCCTGGACCACAAAACCCGAAGCTTCGGAAGCCACCATCAAAAGATCCTGATCATTTACGACGGCAACAACGACCAGCTCGTCGCCTTTTGCGGGGGCATCGATTTTAATCGGGACCGCCTTTACCCCGAACATGTTAACGGGTCAATCCAGAAAGGGTCGCCGGATCACGATGTGCATTGTATGTTCCGGGGTCCGGCGGCATGGGATCTCCTTACTATTTTCAAAAAACGATGGTTCGACCACCCATCAGTAGCAACCCTGCCCACATCCCCTATCAACAAGCAGGGGTTGCTCGGATATATACTCCCCCGCAACATCGAGTCCACCTACAACCTGACACACAAGCAGTGGGCCCAGGTGGGGCACACTTACCCACCCCCCGGACCGCCGACACCGACAGATTGGTACAATTTCGCCCCTCACGGGGAACAAACGGCTCGAGCCATCATCCTTCATGCCATCGCGCAGGCCAAGAAGTACATCTATTTTGAGGACCAGTACATGGTGAGTCAGGAGGCGAGCAGGGCGCTGGCCGTGGCTCTCGCCAAGAATCCCAATTTGCAGCTAATCATCCTGATTCCCGACTGGCCAATCACGGATCCCGAGCCGCTTCTCAAAGAGCATCGAGACCAGTTTCTTGCCCCACTCAAGTCCGTCGCCCCGAATCGTGTTAGAGTCTATGTCCTCGACACGCCCACCGGCGAACACACCTACGTTCATTCCAAAACCTGGATTTTCGACGACGAGTTCGCCATCATCGGCTCCGCGAACTGCAACAGCAGGAGCTGGACATACGACAGCGAGGTCGTCGCCGGCATCTGCGATCCTGGGGACGGTGTGAACCAAAGAATGCCGCACCGCCTCAGAGTCAGGCTCTGGTCAGAACACCTCAATGCTTCCCCGGACACTTTGGATGATTGGAGCGCCGCGCTCGCGCTGTGGCCCAGCGCGCCTCCGGGCAATCACAGAAGACGCTACATTGACTCCGTGGGTTTCAGGGTCCGGCGCCCGCCCAAACTTCAGCAGTACCTCGATGGCTTCTGGAACAGGGAGGTGGATCCAGACGCTGGACCCGTGCCCTAAGAATTCAGCCGAGTTCGATGGAGCGCGACTCCGCACCTCATCGGCTTTGCCTTCGGACAATCAAAGGATATGAAAACCGCACTTTTCCTCTTCGTCTTAACCAATTTGCAGTTTTACGCCGCAGTTTCGGCCCACGCGCAATTGGCAGGCGATCCAGTATCGGGCATTGATGAGAACTGCGGCAATAATCCTGACGATCCCGAGCGCGAAACGGTCCTGTTCCTTTCCCGCTTCGGTTTGTTCCTTCAGTCGTCTTCTTCGCAGGTGACGCCCGATTCCCAAGGCATCGCTGGCGGCTCGGGCGAAGGCACCAGTTCATCGCCGTTCTCCGTCTCGATGGTGTTCAGCTCGGGGACAAATTCGGCGACTGCACCGCTCGTACGGCGCGGAGGAGTGGTCTATTCCTTTCCGGAGACGACTTATAGCACCTATATGACCAATTTTGCCTTCGAGACTGAGACCGCTCTGTCCGCTGCTTTTCCTGCCGCCAGCTACTCGGCCGAATACAATTCCGACGGTTCGATCATCTCAGTCTCTCGAACCGTTGCAGAATTCAACCTGCCAACGCCAACGATTTCCAACTTCGATGAACTCCAATCTTTTCCTATTGGCCAGGCCTTCACCATTCGCTGGAGTCCATTCGAAAACGCCAATTCGAAGGACTCGACAATTACATTGCGCATTGAGGAGATCGACGATCAAGGAGGATTTCTGCGGACCGTGTTCATTGCGCCGGATTATTGCAAGAAGCTCGTTTTGCGACCCACGGATGCAGAAATTACCGTGCCGGCAACGATTCTTCAGCCGGGAAAGAAATATCAGGGCGAACTGTTCTTCGGCCGCACGGGATACGAAGAAAGGACAACCGTGCCATCGCTGCTTTTCGACACGCTCGACTCGAAACAAACCCGGTTTCCATTGGGAGGGGCGGTATCAGGCGGCGGAACTGAATCTCCAGCCACCGTGCGATCAATCGTTCCGGCTGGAAATGGAAAATTCACAGTAACGTTCAACACTCCCGGAGCGTCGTCAGTAATCGTCGAGACGAGCGTTGATCTGAAGACCTGGTCGCTGTACGCTCAAATGCCTGCCGGCCCCGCCGGAGTCACCGCGTTCGATTTGACACCTTCGGCTTCGGAACGAACCCGGTTCTACCGAGTTCGGACGTTCTATTAAGGCGCGTGGAGTGCCCGTCGCAGGCGTTCTCGCCTCGACTTATCGCTGGGCATTTCGATTGGGATCAATCTTACCGTTCGGCGGCAAAAGCAATTGCTTATTCTTCTGGATCAGCAATTGAAGTGAGCGGACCCATTCATCGGTTCCAACAATTTGGTCGGCGAAACTTCGAAAGGTGGCCAAGTCCCTCGTTGCGACCCGCCATTCTGCAAATCGCAGAGGACTATCGTGCAAAGCGCAATGCTGCACAGCAACCAGCAAGCAACAGTCCGTAAGTCCCAAAGCTCCGCAGCGTCGCGGTCCTGTGATTTCGGGGTCCACTTATCTTCACACGTATTCTCCTGAACAATTTGAAAACGCTTTTCTTCCAATGGCTTCAGAACAGAAGGCACTGGCTTAAATAAAGAATGGTAGTTCGGTGTGAGGGTTCTGTGTTGTAGCCAATTCGTCGGCATAAGACAATTTGTTAAAACGACCATCAGAGTTATCAGAGTTAATAGCTTTTACCTTGCCAACAAAAAGGCGACCGCTGCGCTGCGAGCCAGTTTGTCGGTATCGCGGGCCACACCCCAACAAGGCTTGCGCCTTATTCGCAAATCGATCAACATGCGTAATGGACGAATTCCAGAGGCAAGTCTTTCTTCTGGCGGAAGACAGCGAGAACGATGTCATCTTGATGAAAGAGGCCTTTGCCACAGCCGGCATTCCCAATCCGATTTTCGTGGTCT
Organism: Verrucomicrobiota bacterium; assembly: GCA_039933075.1. Classification (GTDB taxonomy): domain Bacteria; phylum Verrucomicrobiota; class Verrucomicrobiia; order Limisphaerales; family JACPZS01; genus JBDTOW01. The sequence continues at coordinate 4,483 of JBDTOW010000041.1, forward strand.
CAGGCGGCGAAGAAGCCATCACCTACCTCAAGGGTGAACCTCCCTATGACAATCCCGGGGTCCACCGGGTTCCTTTCGTCTTGTTGTTGGATCTGAATATGCCCGGCAAGAACGGATTCGAAGTGCTCCAATGGGTGCGCGCCCAGCCCACGTTAAAGCGGCTCGTTGTCATTGTCCTCACTTCTTCCAACCGGGCGGCAGATGCGGATCGCGCGTACGATCTAGGGGCCAATTTTTACGTCACCAAACCCGGCTCGTTCAAGGAATTGGTGGAAATGATCAAGTGCCTCCATAGTTGGCTCCAGTTAAACCATTTTCCCAACATTTGAACAACCACATTGAGCCTCGACAACACACACAATGGCTTCTTGAAAGTCAGGCCGCTACCACAGGCTGCCATGCGGAAAGCAATCCTTACGTTGCGTTTCGCATGCCCAAAGCCGCACTCAACAACGCTCTTTCTGGCAGCTTGATGAAACGTCCGCGTCCCGTATCTGCCGCTTCGCAGGTCTTTGCTGTCATCCGGGCCCACTTGTAGATTCAGGCACGGAAATTGCAAATGCAAAGGGTGTGACAATCCCGACTGAGCCAATCGGAAGCATCCCGAGACCCATCGAATTGATCGAGGCGGTCAAAACGACGGATAGCGAAGATCCGAAGTTGAACAGGCTCTATGAGGAGGCGATTCGAGACACCATCGAACGGTTTGAGGCTACAGGCTCACCGGTCATCACCGACGGCGAACAAAGAAAGTACCACAATTTCTGGACGTATTGCGTGCAGGGACTCCCGAACGCCGCGTCGGATGGATTCCGGATCCCTTTTGCCGCCGGTCATGTCCGCCGGATGCCGCGGCTCACGGCTGGACCATTTCGTTACAAGGTGTCGGCAGACCATTATCTCGATAGTGCCAAACGCTACGCGCACGTGCCTCTGAAACAAGCGGTCATCTCTCCCTCGGCCTTGAGCCTCATGTATCCTGCCGAGGAGATTCCGGGCTATTCGCGCCAGCAGTTCATCGACGATCTCTTGCGCGAACACGAAAGCGAGATTCGGCGTTGCCTGGAAAAGGGCGCGTACAAAGTGCAGATCGATTTCACCGAAGGGCGGCTGGCGATCAAATTGGACCCCTCGGGCAATCTCCTTAACAGCTTCGTCGGTTTGAACAACCTGGCTCTGTCGCGATTCTCCGCGAAACAACGAGAACGGATTGGAGTACATACCTGTCCTGGCAGCGACTGTGACTCGACTCACAGCGCCGATGTCGATTACTCCGAATTGCTGCCCAGCTTGTTCGAACTGCGGGTGGGAAATTTCTACATCGCTCTGGCAGGCGAGAAGGACCGGGTCACCGTGCTGAAGACCATCCGCAAATACATGAAGCCGGATCAGCGGGTCTTCATCGGAGTCGTGGCGCCGATCGACCCGCGGGTTGAGACTCCCGAGGAAGTTCGGGACCGAACCCTCGAAGCTGCCGAATACATTTCGATCGAACAACTGGGCACAACGGACGATTGCGGGTTCTCCCCGTTCAGCGATGACACTTCCACGAGCCGCGACACCGCTTTTGCGAAAATTAGGGCACGCGTGCTTGGCACGCAATTAGCGGCAAAGGAAATCGAAAGCCACTGATGCAAGCGGACGAAAACGAAGAGAAACTGCTGCGCTCCGTGGCCCTGGAGAACGCCAGGAGCATCCTCCTCGCCCGTGAGCGCGCGGAGCGGGCCCTCCATGAAGCGAAGGAGGCCTTGGAAAAAAAGGCGGAGGAACTGGCCCAACAACGGGAATGGTTTCAAGTCACTCTCTCCAGCATCGGCGATGCCGTCATCACGACCGACACGCAGGCCAAAGTGACCTTTCTCAATCCGGTGGCGGAAAAACTAACGGGCTGGAAATCAATTGACGCAGCCGGCCAGCCTTTGGAAAAGATTTTTAACATTATCAATGAAAAAACCGGCCAGCCGTTGCCACATCCGGTCAAAAAAGTCTTACAGGAAGGATCCGTCGTCCGGTTGGCTAATCACACCGCCTTAATCGCCAGAGATGGAACGGAAACATCCATCGAAGACAGCGCGGCTGCGATCAAAGACGCCGAGGGAAAGGTTTCCGGCGCCGTGATGGTCTTTCACGATGTAACCAAGCGACGCCAGGCGGAAGAAGCCGTTCGGCGCAATGAAGCCCTGCTCTCGGATTTTTTTGAAAACGCCGCCGTAGGTCTCCATTGGGTAGGTCCCGATGGCATGGTATTGCGCGCCAACCGGAACGAATTCGAGATGCTCGGCTACACCGAAGCAGAATACGTTGGCCAGCACATTTCGAAATTCCATGCCGACGAGGAATCGATCAAGGAAATCCTCGACCAGCTTGCTCACGGACAGACCCTGGTAAACCGCGAAGCAAAATTGCGCTGCAAGGATGGTTCCATCAAATACGTATTGATCTCTTCCAACGTGCTCCGGGAGGACGGGAAGTTCATTCATACCCGCTGCTTTACCCGCGACATCACGGCCTTGAAGCAAGCCGAGCAGGCATTGCGCGAGAGCGAGGAGTTCAACCGCACTCTCGTTCAAAGCAGCCAGGACTCCATCAAAACGTTGAGTCTTGAGGGCAGGTTGCTTTGGATGAATCAGGCGGGGCAGAAAGCGCTCCGAATCGGCGATCCCGGCCAGGTGCTGGGCAAATCCTGGGTCGAATTCTGGCCAGAGGACGACCGCGAGGCAGCCCGCGCCGCCGTGCATGCAGCGGCCCAGGGTGGCACGGGCAGTTTTCGGGGCTGTTTGTCAATCAACGGCGAAATCACCTGCTGGGATGTGATGCTGACGCCCATTTGCGATCTTTCTGGAAAACCGGAGAAGCTGCTCGCCATCTCCCGGGATGTCACGGAGCGGAAGCGGGCGGACGAAGTTCGAGTCCGGTTGGCGGCGGTCGTGGAATCATCGGAGGACGTCATTATCAGCAAAACACTCGATGGAATTATCAGCACTTGGAACGAAAGCGCGGAACGGATATTTGGCTATCGAGCCGAAGAGGTCATCGGGCGACCCATTTCCATTTTGATTCCAGCCGATCGCCTGGACGAGGAGCCGAAGATTTTGCAAAGCCTCCAAAGAGGAGAACGGATCGAACATTACGAAACCGTCCGCCGCCGGAAGGATGGATCAACTCTGGATGTTTCCCTGACTGTTTCACCCATTAAGGATGACAGCGGGAAGATCATCGGCGCGTCGAAGATCGCGCGCGACATCTCCGCGCGCAAGCGGGCCGAAGAAGCGCTGCGCGCCAACGAAGCCCACATTCGTCACTTGTTTGATTACAGCCAGGCGGTGACGAACAACCTGGCGGAAGGATTGTACACCGTGGACGCATCCGGGTTGGTGACGTACATGAACCCAGCCGCCGAGTCTCTCTTCGGTTGGACCCACTCCGAGTTGCTCGGCCGCAAGATGCACGAAACGATCCATTACAAGCACCCGGATGGCACACCGTTCCCCGCCTGCGATTGTGCGGGATTGCAGGTTTTACAACATGGAATTTCTCTCCGTGAACACGAAGATGTTTTCATCCGAAAGGACGGCAGCTTCTTCCCCGTCGTGTTCAGCGCGGCGCCGCTGACGGCAGACGGCCAGACGGTCGGAGTCGTCGTAGCCTTCCGGGATGATACCCAACGGCGCCAGACTCAACACGAGTTAAGCGAAGCGTTTCAAGCCTTACAAAAAGCGAAGGAGGAATTAGCCCAACATGCGATCAAGTTGGAACGGGAGGTGGACGAGCGCACGGTGGAACTCCGCGACGCGAACAGCCAGTTGGAAGATTACATTTATTCCATCTCCCACGATTTGCGCCACCCGGTCCGCGCCATGCGCGGATTCTCCGAGATATTACTAGAAAACCAAGCTGCCCGGCTGGATGAGACCGGGAAGAACTACCTTCAGCGGATCGATAGGTCGGCTCAACTCATGGACAAATTACTCCTGGATCTCCTGGCCTACGGACGGACGGCGAGAGGGCCTCTGAAGATCGAAGCCGTGCCGGTGCAACGGGTCTGGGACATGGCGCAATTGCAGTGCTCCACGGCCATTCAGCAGACCGGCGCCCGCATCGAAACGATTCCCCCGCTGCCTGTCGTGCTGGCGCACGAAACCACGCTTAGCCAGATCCTGATCAATCTGTTGAACAATGCACTGAAGTTCATCACTCCCGGCGTGCCCCCCCATGTCAGATTCTTCGCCGAGGAACGTGCTGGAATGGTCCGATTGTCCGTCGAGGACAATGGGATCGGTATCGCGCCTGAACATCACGAACGAATATTCCGTGCTTTCGAGCGCTTGGGCGGCACGCAGTGCGAAGGTACCGGGATCGGCCTCTCCATCGTGCGCAAGGGCGCCGAGCGGTTGGGAGGGCGAGCGGGGGTGGAATCGGAGGCGGGCAAAGGAAGCCGCTTCTGGGTCGAATTCCCAAAGGCGTAGGAATTGCCGCTGGCTCGCGCAGATTGAGCGGGAACATCCAACTTGGTCGAGAAAACACTAATGAATCAAGACTTTCTGAGCTGCGATTGGGGAACGAGCTCGTTCCGTCTGCGCCGGGTTTCCGGACCCGAGCGCACGGTGATTCGGGAGATTCACGAACAAGCTGGGGTCAAGTCGCTCTACGAAGAGGCAACGCGCAGTGGAGCGGAAAGCGAGGCGGGGCGGGCCGGGGTTTTCGCCAATTTTCTGCGCCACAAATTGGAGGAATTGCGGGCCGGTGAAAAAACTCTGGAACGTACGCTGCCATTGGTGATTTCGGGCATGGCCTCGTCATCGGTCGGCTGGCGCGAACTACCGTACGCCAAAACGCCATTTCCGATCAACGGACGCGGCCTGCACTCGAATGAACTGGACTGGCACAAACCTGAGTGGGTTGGGCCGACGCATCTGATTTCGGGTCTCGCTACGGCTTACGACATGATGCGCGGTGAAGAGATGGAGATCACCGGCTTGATGTCAGACGCGAGCCTGGCCGCGCTGCGCGAGCGGTCGCTGCTGATTCTTCCCGGAACCCATTCCAAACATATCTGGATTGAAGATCAGTCTGTCGTTGATTTCCGCACGTTCATGACCGGTGAGCTTTTCGAGGTTTTGGGCCGGCAAAGTCTCCTGAAGGCCTCGGTTGATGCCGCCGGGCACACCCGAAGCGATTCGCTTTCCGAGCCCGATCGCGCGGCGTTTCAGGAGGGCGTGTCGTGGGCGAAAGCCCATGGCCTGGCCGGAGGACTTTTTCGCGTGCGCACTCGTGCCGTGCTCGACCATCGCCCGCTCGCGGACAACACTTATTTTTTCAGCGGGCTATTGATCGGAGCGGAGTTGGAGAGCATCGTAAGAAATGCCGAGAATCGGCCGGTGGTTCTCGGAGCGACCCGCGGGCTTTCGGAGCTTTACGGTCTTGCATTGGAAATGGTCGCAGGCCGGGCGATCCAGTGGATTCAATTGCCGCCTGAGCAGGTGGAACGCGCCACCATCGCCGCGCACGCACTGTTTCTACAAAACAGAACTGCGGGGGAAACCAAATGAACGCGTCGTTCTCGGGGACGTTGTTTCAGGAGTTGCCAATCATCGGAATTCTGCGCGGCTTCACGCTCGGGCAAGTCACCGAGATTGTGCCCGCGGCACTTCGCGGCGGCCTGAGAAACATCGAGATCACCATGAACACCACCGACGCTGCCCGGCAGCTTCGCGAAGCTGTTTCTGTGGCGGAAGGCCAGCTTAACATCGGAGCCGGAACGGTGATGAACCTTGAGCTTCTCGATCAAGCACTCGTTGCGGGTGCTTCCTTCGTGGTCACACCGACTATCGAACCAAAGGTCATCACTGAGTGTGCGAATCAGAAAATACCCGTATTCCCTGGGGCTTTCTCACCGACTGAAATTGTTCGCGCATGGGAGCTCGGCGCCACGATGGTCAAAGTATTTCCGGCTGAGAGCGTCAGCCCCGGTTATATTCGCGCTGTGAAAGCTCCTCTGCCGCACATCAAATTGCTTCCCACTGGAGGTGTCGATTTGAAGACGTTGCCTGACTTCCTGAAAGCGGGCGCTGACGGGTTCGGGATCGGCAGCCCGCTTTTTGACCGTGGGCGCGTCGAGTCCTGTGATTGGACGTGGGTAGAGGCGCAATGCCGCGCGTTTGCGGAAGTGTATCGGCATGCGCTGCTCATCTGAGCATCGCCTCAGCCTTGTCGCGGCAATGAGAAAATCATCGCCGAAGAGTCACAACCCTTAACGAATCTCGCATTGTCGAAGAGACCTCACTGCGGCATTCTGGCCCTCCATGAACACAACAACAAGGGTTGGCTGGCCGACGACTTTGCTGCTCATATTCCAGGCTGCTATTGCGTTTGGTGGGCCAGCCGCGCCTTCGACCAACACGGTTCGAGTCGCTGCGGCGCAGGCCGCGCGGCGCGTCATCGACTTCCGTCTCAAGCCGGACCAGGCGCTCGCGGCGGTTGATCAAAACCCGCGCGGCCATCGGGAGGGCGGCGATGCGTTGAACTGGCAGCGAGACATGCGCGCCCGGTTGTTTCGCGAGCGGAACCCGGAAGCCTTCCGCATCCTGATCGACAAGAACCCGCCCGTGCTTGACAAGGTGCCCATCGATCTGACGTCGCAGGAAGCCGGACGGATCATGGCCCGGGCGCTCACCGTGGGCGAAGAAGAGTTCAAGCACGCTAGCGGCCTCGCGCAGCTCGGCAAGACCGATGAAGCCATCACCGCCTTCGAGCGCCTGCGCCAGGAGTTTCCCGCCACGTGGATTGACCGCAGATCGCAGGAACGGCTCGCCAAACTTCAGCCCGCCGCATTGCAACAGGAGACGGCTGCACTCCGGGGAGGGCCCCAGTCCTCCGGCGCGGCAACGTCGGACGCTGCTGCCGTTGCGGGTCTGGCAGCAAAGTACCCCGACGACGCAGGCATTGAGAGTGATTCGGCAGTGTTGTTCGCGGACAACTTCGAATCCGGCGACATGAAGAAGTGGGATCAACAACGCAATCGCGTGGTGATGACCGAGGAGAAGCCAAACTCGGGCCGTTGGTGCGTGCAGATGCCAATGGAACGTGGCAAGAACCACGGCGGCGACGCGATCAAATG
>JBDTOW010000042.1:0-11585 GCA_039933075.1 Verrucomicrobiota bacterium
CGGATCGCGTCGCTGATCCATTCGACGTTCTCGGAAACTGTCGAACGGAATTTCATCTGCGCGGCGGCCACTTTGAGTTGGGTTCGGTTCATCGTCGGTTCTGGGCAAGATTTCTGTTCACGGTTCCGAAAAAGCCGGGCAACGTCGAGAAGAAACGATTTGCAACGGAGAAATCAGATTCACAGAAAGTAGGACAGGCATCTCGCCTGTCTCGGGTGTGGTGAAGTATTCGTAGCTTCAGTGTGTTTTCGGGACAGGCGAGACGCCTGTCCTACTTTGATTCCGGTGATTGTAACTTTACGTTCGTTCGGAGAATTGCCATAACCTTGGCAAACTCTATGAGAATATCCCGCTCGTGTTTCCTCTTCGCCGTCGTATTAACCTTCAATTCTCTCGGTGCACCGAATGGTTCCACGGCCAAAACGAGCCGTGCTCAGTTGCCGGGCCAAAGCTCCGATGGTTCCGTGCTGCTGCCGAATCAGTGGTCGCTTCGGCCGGTCGGCAAGCAAGTTGCGCTGGGGGATTTTCCCGTCAACATTGCGGTGCATCCGAGCAGTCGCTTCGCGGCGGTGCTGCATTCCGGGTACAGCGAGCACGAGATCGTCATAGTCGCGATTCCGAGCGGAAAGGTAATTTGCCACGCTGGCATCGAAGAATCCTTTTACGGACTGGCTTTTAATCCGGACGGCTCACGCCTGTATTGCAGCGGCGCCGGCGAAGAGGTCATCCATGCTTTCAAATTCAGTGAAGGTTACCTTTCGGATCATGCCGAGATCCATTTGCGCGATGCCAAAGAACGCGGCGTCCCGGCCGGCCTCGCGATCAGCAAAGATGCCAAACGACTTTGGACGGCCAACGTTTGGGGACACCGGGTTACCGAGGTGGATCTGGAATCCCGTTCGGTCGTTGCTGATTTCCCCCTCAACCAAAGCCTGACCGGGACGCACGGACCGACCGTGAAACCGTCGAGCGATCCGGATGTCGCCGCGGCGACGAAACGAGCCGAAGCCAATCTCGATGCAACCCAGGCCGCCGACCCATTCCCGTACGCGTGCATCGTGGACGAGCCGCGGCAGCGTTTATACGTCAGCTTGTGGGCCCAAGCGAGCGTCGCGGCCGTTGATTTGAACACCCGCCAGACGCTGGCTCTTTGGCCGGCCCAGGAACATCCGAATGAAATGGCGTTGAGTCCATCGGGAAAAATGTTGTACGTGGCCAACGCAAATCGGAACACCATTTCGGTTTTTGACGTCGAATCGGGGAAGATAATCGAAACTTTATCAGCCGCCCTTTATCCCGCGTCGCCTCCCGGTTCGACTCCGAACAGCCTGGCTTTATCGCCCGATGGGGCGCTGCTTTTTATTGCTAATGCGTGCAACAATAATCTCGCGGTTTTCGATGTCTCCAATCCGGGGAAAAGCCGGCCGCTCGGGTTTATTCCCGTGGGCTGGTATCCCACATCCGTCCGCGTCACTCCGGACGGCAAACAACTGCTCGTGGCCAATGGCAAGGGGCTCACCTCGAGACCGAATCGCCATGGTCCGCAACCAGGCAAACGTAATCCGCCCGCAACGATCCAGGAATACATCGGCGGCCTCTTTCGCGGGACGCTGTCGATCATCTCGATTGGTGAGCGGGAAAAGTTTCTGGAGCAACTGAAGACCTACACCGCTCAAAGCTATCGGTGCAGTCCTTTGCAGCCGGACTCTGGCGTGTCCGCAAAGCGTCCGCCGAACAATCCGATCCCGGGCAGACCGGGTTCTCCGAGCCCGATCCAGTATTGCATTTACGTGGTCAAGGAAAACCGCACCTATGATCAGGTGCTGGGCGATCTGCCCCAAGGAAATGGCGATCCCGCACTCTGCATTTTCCCGGCTGAGGTCACACCGACTCATCATGAATTGGCCCGTGAATTTGTGTTGCTCGACAACTTTTACGTCGAGAGTGAGGTCAGCGCGGACGGTCACGAATGGACCATGGGCGCTTACGCCACGGACTTCGTTGAGAAAACCTGGCCCTTGGGCTACGGCCATAACAAATCCGGCAAGTTTCCTTATCCGGCTGAAGGAAAATTCAAGATTGCCGAGCCCGCGGAAGGATATCTCTGGGACCGCGCGCGACAGGCCGGAATCAGCTACCGAAGTTACGGCGAATTCATCAGTGCTTCCACAAATCGAAACGAGCCCGCCACGACGCGAGTGGCGGCGCTCCAAGGGCACTTTGACGAATGGTTTCGACCGTGGGACATGGATTACCCGGACGTGAAACGCGCCGAGCGATTCCTCGACGAATTAAAACGGTTCGAGCGGGAAGGGGACATGCCCCGCTTGCAAGTTGTCCGTTTGCCCAATGACCATACCTGGGGCACCACGGCCGGCAAACCGACGCCGATCGCGATGGTTGCCGAGAATGATCTCGCGTTGGGAATGTTCGTCGAGGGAATCAGCCGTTCGAAGTTCTGGCCGAAGACAGCCATCTTTGTGGTCGAGGACGACGCGCAGAATGGACCCGACCACGTGGATGCGCATCGCACCATCGCGTATGCGATAAGCCCGTACACGAAGCGGGCCGCCGTCGACTCCACGATGTACTCGACGAGCAGCATGCTGCGAACGATCGAATTGATTCTGGGTTTGAAGCCAATGTCACAATTTGATGCCGCAGCCACGCCGATGTTCAACTCCTTCCAAGCGAAACCCAACTTGCGTCCTTATCGCGCCCGCCGATCGAACGTGAACCTGAATGAAAAGAACACCGTCACCGCTTGGGGAAGCGAGTCGTCGAAACAAATGGATTTTTCCAAGGAAGACGCGGCCGACGACTTGCTCTTGAACGAAGTCGTCTGGCGCTCGGCCAAAGGAGCCGATCACCCGATGCCTCCGCCGGTGCGGGCGGCCTTTGTTCTCACGCGTCAGGACGATGATGATGACTGAACGGCGCGCGCCCACTGCCGTTGAATTAGGCATTTGGGCTCCGTTTCCCATCCCCCAGCGGGGATGAATGTGAATAGCCGTGGGTGATAACCAGGTGACAACCCACGGGTCGGAACGGAAAAAGGACTGCGACCCAAAAGGGGTCGAATGAACCCGTCGTCGTGTGGTGTTCGACCCCGTTGGGGTCCATATTGATGTCGCCTGGCGTCCCGTGGGTTGCACCCACGGCTATTCACATTCGGGCCCCTTCGGGGCCGGGCCCTTCCAGGCGCAAGACCTCAATTCAACGGCCGTGCGGCGGCGGCCTGTCCCCGAGTCCCAAGTCACGGGTCCCAGTTCCAAGCTCCGAGGTAGGAGACTCGAAATCCGAGACACCTCGACATTCACCGCGCAACGATTTTTATGTTTCAGGGCAGCGTTTTAATTTGGACACCACCGGGCGACATCACGAATCTTATCGAGCACTTTCAGTTCGCGGCGGATTGACTTTTGAAGCGCGACTGTCTCTCTGACCAGGAGTTGGCATAGCCGGTTTGCCTCGGTTGATGGTTTGAAGCGATTGAGAAGCTGCGCCGCCACGACGCGATTCTGGTATTCGCCCATTGTCTCGTGCAAGCGTGCGAGCTGCTGCAATAACCGATCGTCTTTTTGCGCGCGACGAGCAACGCCGAGCTCGCGGAGATAGCGCAGTCGCCGGACGACGCGGCGGAACGCGTGCTGTTCCGGCACCTCCAGCGTAAAAAAACGGGACGATCCCTGAAAGACGTATTCCTGATGGGCCCGAATTTGTTTATGAAACCTTTTCCGCAGCCGCGCCATCTGATCACGACCGTGATCGAAATCGCCAAGCCGCTTTCCGAATCGCGCCCTCAACGGTTCCAGTTTTGATTGGAGTGTCTTGAAGGATCGCCGGCGTCGAGAAACGACAAGGCCAATCATTTCCGCGGACGCCGAGCGGTTTCGCAGCCAATCCAGTGTCACGTCGTAATCACGAACCGGACCTGCGGTGTCAGACGCAGACCGCGACCATTTGCGGAATTCATCGATCACCGCACCGTTGGATAGTGGCGGAGCGACACGCATGGCGAGCCGCAGTCGGCGCAACGCGACGCGCAGTTGATGGATGTGCTCCGGTTCTCCCTGCTTTTGGCTGAGCCGAAGCAGTTTGGGAAGGTTGCTCAAAAGCCGGGAAGTTTTTCGTTTCCATCGGCGGTAGATTGTTTTCGCTTTCATCGAATGTCTGACAGCTCGTTCGTCTTTTGACGGACTGCAAAAACTCTGGAATCAAATCCGTGACCAAAATCTTCAGCTTTTCCTTGGGCTTTGGCAAATCGCTTCTGCTTGCGCCCGACCGTGGAGCTGAATGCCGTCGTTTGATCTCGAATCGAGTCGTTTTTTGGTTGCCAGGCGGCGCAAGATTTGATTTTGTCGTTACACATCAAACAAATCAGTTCAATCGAGGCTCTCTTTCCTCCTGGGCATCTGCTGCTTGGAACGACTTGGGTTGGCTTGTGACTGAGCGGCGGGCCGAGGGTAACGTCCAGGATGTGGTTGGAACTCGATGCGCAATACAAAACGTGTCGACTTTATGAAATATTTTCTCCTTCCAGCGCTGTTAATTCCACTTCTTTCTAATGTGGCCCAACTCAACGCGCAGACCGGGCCATTCAATCCCGAAGATTGGCCGCTGACCAAAGCAGCGGACAAAAAGGTCCATTACGTCAGCCTCGATGGTGCATTTGCGCCGGTAAGCGGGACCTGGCTGGCGGACGGGTTGAATATCCTATCGGGCGGCGATCAACTCACCCAACCCATTACCATCGGCGGCCACACCGGTGTCAAGGTGAGCGGCAACTATCTGAACATCGCTGATCAGATGTTCGATGAATGGGCGGACGACGACACGATCGACATTCTCATGCAGGTTTACGGCGACGCCGCACTCCTCAATGCGCAAGGCGATCCGCGCAACTTTACTTTTCTTACCGGCACTTTGCCGGAGTTGATCGCTCCGGTTGGCGGATCTTTTCCGGTCGAAGCCAAGAACAAAAAATGGAACTGGGTCCTTTTTCGAATAACACGTTGATGAACTTTGGTATCCTCGACAATTTCCTGGGCAAACCATGCAATGATCCTCGTGCGATGAAAATTTGCGTGGAATTTTTTGATGACGCTGGCATCACCGGCGCGGTTTTCGGGCCGGAATCTTATGCAACCGATAGTCAAGGAGGCACCGACATTTACCCGGTTGAACGCCGCCATACTTTGGAGGGCACCGGCAAATGGGTCCAGCGCGCCTTCGTTATCCCGGCGGTAAATCTAACCGGCGTGGGCACTGCGCCGCTCACGGGTGGCCCTCGTTTGACTTTTGAGGGAGGTAAGCCATTTATCTCGCGCATCGATGTGGGGATTTTCCGGGCGGGCACGAACGCGCTGGCAGGGCTCGATCCGCTGCCCGACTGCTTCGAAGATCCGAAGATTTGCACCGAGGCCTACGGCAATTACGCCGAGCTGGATCTCGCCAAAGGAATTAAGAACGGCCTGGACGTCGGCTCATCCGGCGGCGATCAGGAGATGATCCAGGCGGAGGCCGGCCCGACCGACGATCGGCGCATGGCGATCCGGCCGGCGCGCGAAGATGGGAACCCGGGATTCCCTCACAGCTATCTGAATTTCGCGATTGCCGACGAGGCGCTGGGTCCATCGAGCCAACCGAATGCGGTCCTGGCGATTTGTCTCACTTACTATGATGATCCCGATTTGGCCGCGTCAACTTTTCGGCCGGAAGTCTATCAGTCTGATCGAGCCGGCCAAACAACCCTTGCCTTCACCGCTGGGGCCATTGCAGTGGCGCTCGAAGGAACCGGCAAATGGCGGGATGCGTACTTCGAGATTCCCGATATGAAATTCAACGGCGTCAATCAAGCACCCCAAGCGGCGGCGCGATTTGTCTTGAGCGATAAAATCTTCTTTAGCCGGGTGCGCTACGCGGTCATCCGTCCGTGCGGTTCGAAAGCGGATGTCAATCTGCTCGCCGACTGCAAGCCCGTTGAAGCGCCTCCGCTCGGGATCAATCTCAACCCCGACAAAACCGTTCGAGTGGCGTGGACGACGAATGCCGTGGGGTTTGCCTTGCAATCATCGAGCAACTTGAGTTTGCCGCAGTGGACCGCGGTAACGAACGCCCCCGTCGTGCAGGGAGACCAGAACACCGTGACGGAGCCGGCGGTTGGCAATCGCTTTTATCGACTGGCGAAATGACTATGAGATCCCCAATCGTCCCCGCCTTGCTATTCACAGCGTTATGGGCTGTCGCTCAGCCCGGTCCCGGTCCTGGTGGTCAGCCGGGCGGCTATCGGCCAGGCGGGCAGCCTGCTTATCCGGAATACGACAAGAAAGATCTGTTATGGAATAAGACCACGCAAGAGTATCAGATGACCTTTAGCCGCATCAATACGAGCGTGGCCAAGCTGGTCAAGAAGTGGCAGACCCAAAACAATGAAATTATCGGCTTGCTCAACAGCATTTCCACCAATGCCAACTTTTTGCGGGTGAAGTGGAACGATTGGTTGAAGCGGAATACCTATTCCAAAGGCTCGGAGAGTTTCAAAGACGAATACCGCCAGAGCCTCGGGTTCAACGCTGATTTGCTCAAGAGCGTTGAAAAGGAAAATGATCATCAAAACACCTTGAAGGTGCTGAAGTCCGTAGCAGCAGATTTGAAAACCAAAGCGGACAACTGCCGGAACTCCGCCGATGGATTGGGAAGGACCATTGAAGTGACGGTTCGCACCAAGGCGGACGGGGCAGAGAAAACCGGATACGAGGTGTGGTTCGCCCCGCTCATGATGCTCGAGGTGGAAAAGCGCCATGACCGGTTTTACAAACAGAGCAGTCCAACCGTTCGCACGCTCTGCCCGGGTGTGTACGGGATGTGGGTGAAAAAAAAGGATGCTCGCAGCGTGCCGGTCACCTTGACCATCGGGGGAGACGGGAAGACGGCGCTCGAAATTGATCTGGAAGTTCCGTGATGCCGGCCACCCGCTCCAGATGAGATCGCGTTCCGAGAATCAGAACTGGCTCGGACAAAGCCAGAAGAACTGGGGTATCTTGACCCAGGCGGCCGTTTGGGTCCTGGGAGTTATCGGAGGTTTTCTTCTGCCACCGCCGGTTGGCACGTCGCCTGGAGACGAGAAGATTTGGCTCCGCCTGGCGCAGTTCGTCGTCACGGTAATGATCGGCCTCATCTTCCTTGCGGCGCAGAAGTGGCGCCAAAAACGTCATGCGAAATGGTGGGGGGCGTTTTCTCTTGGTTTCCTCGTGTTGGCGGTGTCGGCATTTTTCGGCTATCAACGGTGTATGTATGCCTGGACCTGCAATTACGACCGCCAACGAGTGGTTATTGGCTCGGTATATACGGCGCAAGGAAAGAAGCATCTCGACGAGAACCCCAGTCTTTCGCGCGATCTGTTGTTGATGCATGCCGGCGGTCTAACCGAAGATGTTTGGACTAGGGAATCGATCAACCGCCGGAGGCTTCTCCTCGCGGCTGCTTACGTCCTATGCCTGCCATTGTTCACGGTCAGCCTGATTGCCATCGTTCAAGCGATGCGATGTATAGCGTCGAAGCGGGAGAAGTCCAGGAGCCGGTGAGCGGAATCGAGCGGCCGCGTCTGAAGCCTGTCGAGAACCACGTGTCGTTCGCGCAGCTTGGCTCAAAGCCTGGCGAGGCGTGTTTCGGCGTCGCCGAAGCGATCGAGCTTAACGCTCATGCGATCCATTATCGAAAGGTACAGGCTGCACAGCTTGCGATTGTCATCGCCTTGGCCGGTGTAGTCCAGAACCCGGCCGGTTTCCAACGTGCCGCCCAAGCCTCCGGCCAGGATTATCGGTACCTTGGTCGAGTCATGTTTGCTGCCGGACCACATGTTCGAGATAAACATTACGCAGGAGTTATCCAGCACTGTGCCTTCGCCTTCCGGCATCGCTTCAAGCCGTCCAGCGAGATAAGCGAGCTGGCTGCAATAATAGCGGGACACACGCTCGTAGGCGTCGGATTGGTCGTCGTGCGAGGCCGGATGGTGCGCGGTTCGAACATCGAGGAAGGGATAAAACAGGCCGGAGAGATCGCGGCAGAGCAACAGCGTGGCAACGCGCGTCTTATCCGTCTGAAAACCGAGGGCGACAATGTCGCACATGAGACGCATGTGTTCGCGGATGTCCTCCGGCAGGCCGTTGTCGGGCCGCGCCATCGTCATCGCGGGGCGGCCCCTTTCGCGAGCGTGCTCGTCGGCCTTCTCCTTCGTGGTCCTCATGCGTTCGATCCGAGTCTCGACTTCGCGCACGCTGGTGAGGTACTCGTCCAGCTTGGCCTTGTCGCCGCTGCTTACCTGGCGGCTCAGACGCGCGGCCTGCTCTTGCACGCGATCCAGAATGCTCTGGGTGCGCCGGTTGCCACGATTGTCGAAGAGGCTG
This sequence comes from Verrucomicrobiota bacterium, assembly GCA_039933075.1. Classification (GTDB taxonomy): domain Bacteria; phylum Verrucomicrobiota; class Verrucomicrobiia; order Limisphaerales; family JACPZS01; genus JBDTOW01. The sequence goes on from JBDTOW010000042.1 coordinate 8,409, forward strand.
TCGAACGCCAGTGAGGGATATACTTCCATCGGGACGGGCGACGTCGCGTCGTGCCACGAGATGTGCGAGCTGTAGGCCATCGAGAAGTTGGTCTCGTGGTAACCGGTGATCGGTTGCTCGCAGCCGAGAACCATACTGGGCTGCACCGTCTCTTGCCCCAAATGGTTGGCGAGCACCTGATCCATGCTGATGTCGCCTTTGAGCACGGCCCCTTTCTGAAGGGACGCGCCAGAGAGAATGTTGCCGGTTTGCCCCGGATGAATGCCCACGCCCGTGGCGTGTTTATTGAACAGGCCGGTGATGAAATTCATCTTGGCCTTCAGCGGTTCCATCGGTTCGAGGCTCTTGCCCAGTTCCATGTCGGCGCCGAACCCTTTCGCCCACCAATGCTGCGAGTTGATGCCATTGCCCATAAAGAGCGTGGCAAAACGTCTTGGAAACGGCCCCGGTGTTCCGTCCTTTGCCAGCGCGGCGCCCCAAACCGGGATCGATTCGAGCCACGGAAGCGCCATGGCCACACCGACGCCGCGGAGGAATCGTCGTCGGGAGAGATGGAATCCTCCGGCCTTCGTCGAGCTTGAATTCTGATTACGATTCATCGCTTGGTGAGGGCGTCGTGATCTCTCCGGTTTAGAAATTGCCGGCTCGTGACAATTGTCTCCACCAGATTGCTGAAGCGATAACCATTGGCCGTAAGTTTGGCGCGCATGTCGTTGATGATGCCGTCGTCCGAAAGCAACAAGGTTCGTCCGAGAGCATAAACTAGCAGCTTGCGGCACAGATTGTCGAGAAAGTCCTGCTGGCGATGTTCGCGCACGTATCGGCGCAGACCGTCGAGTCCGGCCCCTTCGCTGCCGCCGGGAAACGTCGCGTGGGCGTCCACTGGCCGGCCGCCGAGATCCTTGTCGCGGCGTTCGCCGACCGGGCCAAAACCTTCGAAGACCAGGCCGAGAGCGTCGAAGCGCGCGTGGCAGCCGGCGCAACTCTTGTCTTCACGATGCCTGGCAAGCGCCTCGCGCAGAGTGAGGTCGCCGAGCTTTGCTTCGTCGCTGGGCAACTCGGGAACCGTCGGCGGCGGCGGCGGGATCTGTTCACCCAGCAAACGGCGGACGACCCAGTAGCCGCGCTTCACCGGGCTGGTGCGCAGGCCCGGCGCGTTTTTGGTCAGGAAGACCGACATGGGCAGGAGACCGCCGCGTTCGTAATGACCCGCGTCATTCACCTGCACCCAATCGTTCGAGTGGACGTGGGGTTCGGGCATCCCGTAATGTCTGGCCAGGACCGGATTGACGAACGTGTAATCGGCGTAGAGAAAATCGAGCACCGACCGATCCCGCCGGACGACATCCATGAAGAAATGGATCGGCTCTTCAAACATCCCCTGGCGTAGCTCGTTGTCGAAGGATTTGAATCGCTCGCGGTCAACGGCGTTGTGTTCTTCAAAGCGGCGAAAATCGAGCCAGTTGCCGCCGAACTCGGTGGCCAATCCACGGACGCGATCATCCTGAAGCATTCGCCGCGTCTGTGCGACGAGGACCTTGCGTCGACGCAGATCCCCCGCTTTCGCGAGCGACAGCAATTCCGCGTCGGGCATGCTTGACCAAAGGAAGTAACTCAATCGGCTCGCCAGCTCGTAATCGGTCAATGGCTGTGCCTTCCATTTCGCGGCCGTCAAAGCGCGTGACACAGCCGGCTGTCCGACCCTCTCACTCAGATCGACGCGGTAGCAAAAGTAAGGCGACATCAGGACGCTGACGACCGTGTCGCGGACAGCTTCTTCATGGTCCAAACCGTCCTTCTCGCGCAACCCTTGGTAGAAGGCGAGAAGGTCATCGCGCTCCGTTTGCGCCAGCGGCCGATGGTAGGCGCGTTCCGCAAACGTCAGGAGTGCCCGAAGGTGGCTGGGTTCCGCTGCCAGGCGCGTTTGTTCTAGCCAGCGAATGTCGGCGGAAATGTTTTTGAAATAGTCGTGGATTGCATCGATCGCGGCTCCTTCGCCGCCATTGCGCCGAGCCTTGGCCAGGTAAGCGCGGGCGAGTTGCTCAATCTTGGCGCCGGACGTTGCGTCCTTGTCCTCTGACCGGGCAAAGTCGAACTCGGCGCCTTGCATGAACCTTGGAGGTTCCGCGCGCTCGAAAAAGATGAAGTCCTTGTACTGCCGCACCGAGTCCAGTGTGATGAAATGGAACTCCTCCCAAAGCGCGTCCAGCTCACGTTGGCCTTGCGGATCGAGCATCAGGTCGTAGAGCGGCGCGTCGTCGCGGAAATAACCTGTCATCAGATGGAATCCGGCGCTCAACAGCCGTCCCTGGCTTTCCTTATCCTCCTTGAGAAAGACCAGCACGCGTTCCGACACGTAGAACGCGTCGGGAAAGATGTGGCAAAAACGATCCAAAGCCGCCTCGTACCGCGCCCGCGCCGATGGGTCAGCGGGGACCTGGAGCGCGCGAACGGTCTCGCCGCCCGGTGCCGGTTCGCCTTGAGCCTTGGTCTCGCCTGGGACCTGCAGGAGGCTGCGGTCGCAACGACCTCGATTGGCCGCGTATTGCCGATCCTTCCAGAGCACGAGCGGTTGGGAGCCGGCGGCAATCCCGTGGACGTCGAGGTTCGTGACCGCCGGCCTGAGTTTCTCACGCAGGCCAATGACGAAATCACGCATCCCTTCACACTCGGAACGTGCGGCATCCGACGGTTGTCCGATGGGCGCTGGCAGTTGCCTCCACATCGCCTGCAACGTTGCGACCGGGCCTGTGCCTTCGGGCTTCGTCAGCGTGGACCAGATCAGCGCGAGGTATTTGGAACTGACACGGTCTTTGGCGGCGAGGCCCGCCAAAGTAACCTTCGGCTGGCCGAGTCGGGCGCGGTGTTGGAAGCGCCAGGCGGTCATGAAATAATCGGCGAGGTCCGTCGGTTGCTTCTGGTAGAAATCGATGATGCGCCGCACGCAATACTTGTCGCGATGCACATAGGCTTCCGCAACGCTCGACATCTCTAACTCCGCGGCTGCAGCCGGCGATAGGTCACGCGGCCTTCGCGGTTGACGCGCGTGACCACCGCGTGTTGGTGGTCGATACGTTCGCGGGCCTTGCCGGACTCAAGGGTGAGGACGAGAACCATGCCGGTGCAGTGGCAGAACGGCTGCGGCCGCTGCAACAAGCCGCCGGCGAAGGCCTCGCC